>NZ_JAVKEW010000234.1:0-63899 GCF_040226375.1 Coleofasciculus sp. G2-EDA-02
ATCCAGGGTTTTTCTCTGGAACTCTAAGAAGACGAGCAAAACGAAGGGACGCGGCTTTAGTTCGTCCCGTAGTATCCTCTTAGAATCCCCCGCGTCCCTTCACTTCGTTCGAGGGCAAGTTTAACCGGGGGAGAAGTCAAATCGATACTCTGTACAATATCCGTTGCCTTAATACTACTCGGATAAGCTCTAATTTACAGCATATTTGGTGGTTGATGAAATACAGTACATCCAAGCAAGATCCCCGACTTCTCTAAGAAGGGGATCTCGGATATCCCAGCTATAGTTTCTTCTCCCCCGGCTTCCCCGAAAAAGGGCGGGTTTAGTCCAGTTAGGGGTGGTTGGCAAAATGTTATCTGTCAAACCCGCCCCTACAACCGGGCTTCCCTATCCCTGTTTATTGCCTAACTTCTTAGGCTAACGCCAAATTTTTCCAACAAGGCGTCTCGAACTTTCTGGTGGGCTGATTCCACTTCTTTGTCCGTCAGCGTGCGATCGCCTGCTCGATAGATCAGCCGGAAAGCCAGACTCCGCTGTCCTTCTGGCACTCGTTCCCCGCGATATTCATCGAATAATTGCACCGATTCCAATAATGTCCCGGCGGCTTTTTGGGTGGTGCGTTGAATGTCAGCGACTGAGACGGTATCGGGGACAAAGAAGGCAATATCTCGATCTGCTGCTGGAAATGTGGAGTAGAGGGAAAATCTCGGTGTCAAGTTTTCATCTTGGGCAAGAGCATTTAACATAACATTCAGATCCAACTCAAACCCATAAACTTGATCAGGTAAGCTCAATTGAGCTCTAAGCTGGGGATGCAGTTGCCCGAATCTGCCCAAGCGATCGCCTTGTATCCATAAGGAAGCTGTGCGCCCTGGATGCAGGCGCGAATCCTGGCGATCGGGTTGATATTCCACGGTTAAACCTAAACGCTCAAAGACGCTTTCGACAATCCCCTTTGCCTCATACCAACTCATCGGTGCATCTTGTCCACCTCTGGTCCATTTCCCCTGACTGGGATCGCCGCCCAAAATTCCCGCCACGCGATCGGTTTCGGCAAATCCATCTTCGTCGCGCCAGAAGACTCGCCCGATTTCAAACCCATTTAATACTCCATTCCCTTGTTCGATGTTGTACTGGGCTACTTCTATCAATCCCGATAGTAAGTTAGTCCGCAGGGCGGAATATTCGACAAATAGGGGATTCGAGAGGCAAATTTGCTCCTCTTTTTCTTCCGGTTTCACCAGGGAATATTGCAGCAATTCCGTTAATCCAGCCGCGCGGAAGGCTTCCCGAACCTTGCGGGTTAAAACCTGGTCAATCGATAGATAACCGGGTTCAGTTTTTGGGGGTAAATCCTCACAAAACTGATCATAGCCGTAGAGACGGGCAATTTCTTCAATCAGGTCAATTTCCCGTTCTAAGTCTCGGTAGCGATAGGGGGGAACCGTGACTGTCCATTTCACCGCTTCGTCGGATTCCACCGGCTGAAGTTGACATCCCAACGCCGTGAGAATGCGTTCAACGTCATCGGGCTGAATGTCACCAATATCATCACCCAAATCCACCGGACCTAATACCTGATTTACACGTTCTAGGCGTAATTCAATCGAGCGCACCCAACTCTCTGGATCAGGGCGGGTATCGGCTACTTCTTGCACAATCGGCTTACCCTGGGCGAGTTCCTGAATTAACGCGATCGCTCGTTTAGCTGCGATACCCAATTCTGCTTGATTGACACCCCTTTCGTAACGGGTGGATGCCTCAGTGCGTAAGCCTTGAGAGCGAGCTGAGCGACGAATGGCAACGGGTTCAAAGAGGGCGGCTTCTAGAACCAGATTCTCTGTGCCATCATGGACTTCGGTTTCCTCACCACCCATCACTCCCCCTAGCGCCACGGGGCGATCATTGGCGGTAATTAAAAGCGTTTGGGATTGAAGGGTGCGGGATTGAGAATCTAGAGTGGTTAAAGATGCGTCTTTATGAGCGAAGCGAACGCCGATGGTTAAGGATTTGCCGCCTGCTACTTGTTGTAAGCGATCGCGATCAAAAGCGTGGAGAGGCTGACCCCATTCCAACAGGATATAGTTGGTAATATCCACAACATTATTAATCGGTCGCACGCCTGCGGCTTGTAAACGCTGTTTTAACCACGTCGGCGACGGTTGAATTTTCACCCCTTCAATAACCGTACCGATGTAAGCGGGACAGGCTTTAGGGTCAGCAATTTTCAACGTCAACCCACCGGTTCCTTGAGGAATTGTCAGCTCTGGCGTTGTTGGCAGGTTCAAGGAAGCCCCTGTCAGGGCGGCAACTTCCCGGGCAACCCCAACCATACTCAAAGCATCAGCCCGATTCGCCGTTGCCGTCAAATCCAGGATCACATCCGTAAGTCCGAGGAGGGGACGAGCATCACTCCCCACAGGTAAAGTCTGTGCCTCAAAGATGTGAATTCCTTCCGACTCTTTTTCTAAGCCAACTTCTGCCAAGGAACAAATCATGCCCTCGGAACGTACCCCCCGCAGTTTTGAGGAGCGAATTTTCAAATCAACCGTTGGCAGGTAAGTGCCTACCGTTGCTACAGGGACATAAGCCTCTGCCCGAACATTAGCCGCGCCACAGACAATGGTGACAGGACCATTGGCGTCTCCAATATCGACTTGAGTAACACTGAGCTTATCGGCATTGGGGTGGGGCTGCACATCCAGAACCTTCCCCACAACTACGCCATCGGCTAACTGTCGCTGATCCTCAATATCCTCAACCTCAAATCCAGCATTGGTGAGAATTTCCGCAATTTCTTGGGGAGCTAGGGTCACATCCACCAGTTCCCGCAGCCAATTTAAAGAGATACGCATTAATTTCTTGCTTTTACCGACCTCAGCTTATCTGCAGTTCCGTTACTGTTGATCTCACTATACCCGATTTGTTATTCGTCATTTGTCATACTAGCTTTCATCGAGAAGCAAGCTACGTCTTATGTCCTTTGTTGAAGGTGACTTGCACTCTAATCGGGGCGGGCGCGAGTGATATCAGGGTGACAACCTTCCCGTTAATGGTAAAACCCGCCCCTACATGCTCCCTCTGCTTCCCCTGCTCCCCCTGCTCCCTCTGCTCCCTCTGCTCCCCCTGCTCCCTCTGCTCCCCCTGCTCCCTCTGCTCCCTCTGCTTGCTAAACTTTACCGATTCTTCACAAACACAGGAGAATCTTTATCAAGACTTTACCCAAAAACGACTCAAATCAATGCGTTATTGCGGTATCTATGTCTAAACGGTAGGGAAAATTAAGATATCCTGTAGATAGACAAGATTGCTTGCCAAGGCTTACCAAAGCGAGGTTGCATTCGGCGGTGCGTTTCCCACTAATGTCCACTATAGATCTTATAGATAAGCCGGGTGCTTCGATCACAATTGAGAAAGCTTTCGTCCTAACCCGGACAAACGCCCTATTGGTGATGCTGAATGAGCTACTGCCTAAATCCTGACTGTCCTCAGCCCAAAAATCCGCTGCACGCCACTACCTGTCAGGCGTGTGGTCATTCTATTATGTTGCGAAATCGCTATCGTGTGCTAAAGGCCCTCGGTCAAGGCGGATTTGGCGCTACGTTTTTAGCCAGAGATGAGTCTCTTCCTGGCAATCCCAGTTGCGTCATTAAACAACTTCGTCCCGCAACCACTACATCGCAGGTTCTGGAAATGGCTCAGAAGCTATTTGAGCGAGAAGCCAGAACCCTGGGTAAGATTGGCAATCATCCTCAAGTTCCCCGACTGTTGGATTATTTTCAAGACAATCACCAGTTTTATTTGGTACAGGAGTATATTAGTGGACTCACGTTGCAGCAGGAAATTAAACAGTGGGGTCCACTCTCAGAAGTTGGGGCTAAGCAATTTTTGAGTGAAATTCTCCCCCTGATTAAATATATCCACAGCCAAGAGGTGATCCACCGGGATATCAAACCGGCTAATTTAATTCGACGAGAGCAAGACCGGAAACTAGTCTTGATTGACTTTGGCGCGGTTAAAGATGAAGTCAACCAAGCCGCCGTTGCTAATACTTCTGATCAAACCGCCTTGACAAATTTTGCTATTGGTACTCCCGGTTTTGCACCGCCGGAACAAATGGCACTGCGACCTGTTTATGCTAGTGACATTTATGCCCTCGGCGTGACTAGTGTGTATTTGCTCACCGGGAAATCACCAAAAGATTTAGATTACAACCCCTCAACCGGTGAAATGGTCTGGCGCAAATATGTGCAAGTCAGTGATCATTTTGCTAATGTTTTGAAAAAAATGCTGGAGGCTTCTGTTCGCCATCGTTATCAAACAGCAGAAGAGATTCTCAGAGCCCTAGATTTAGAACCTTATTTTGATAGTTTGGCTCAAGGCTTGGCAACGCCAACCTCTGGGCTATCGAATCCAAATGACAATACCCCTGAATCTAAAGAGGTAGACTCGCCCAGTTCTCCTTCATCTCCTTCATCGGCAACCCAGAAGTTAGCGGCGGCGATTCGCAAGCGTCGTGAACGACGGGAACGCAGCCGTCCGGGTTCTCCCCACACCATTGGTAATGGCAATCCCCACAGTAACTTTGTATCTGGGTCAGTGACAGCCATTTATAAGGGGGATATCCCATCGAGCCAAAGTTTTGCCGCCAGTAAACCCAAAAAGCTTGATGCTAATGGTGTTTTAACGGCATATATGAAAGGTCGGAGAGATTTTGCTGCTCATGATTTAAGTGGGTTAGATTTGCAAAAATCTGATTTATCGGGCGGAATTTTTTACCAGTCAAAGTTAACTCGGATTAATTTACAAGGCGCTGATTTATCCAGTGCTGATTTTGGTCAGGCAAGTTTAAATCGAGCGAATTTGCGAGATGCCAATTTAGGACGGGCTTATTTGAGCAATTCGGATTTAGAGGGGGCAGATTTACGCGGGGCAGATTTAAGTTTTGCTTATCTGAATCATGCCAATCTTAAGGGGGCGAATCTCTGTGGTGCGAATCTTGCCAATGCCAAAATTACGGAGGAACAGTTAGCCTTAGCTAAAACTAATTGGGCAACAATTATGCCGAATGGCAAGCGAGGTCTTTGGTCTTGACACTTATCCCCCTTTCTTTTTTCAGGTTTGTGGTGCCAATCCCCTCGTTATCGCATCGGTTCTAGAGCGCTTAACCGACTGTGGAAAAGTCCCCGAAGCCTTGCGTTTAGCTCATTTAATTGGTGCTGCTGTGGTTAAGGGCGAAAGTAGCAGTTCCGCTTAGAATTTATTGGGTAAGTTTTGAGTGTTGAGTTTTAAGTGTAGAGACGTGCCATGTCTTCCCCCGCTCGCCATACTTCCACGCCTTACGCCTCTACAAGCTCCCCACGCTTCCCCTGCTTCCCCCCATCCCCATACTCCTTGTCTGGAAAAAAGTAGTGACAATCCTCTGGGGATCTGATAACAAATATTGGTGGCGGTTATAGGTAAAACTGGGCGATGTGAGACATCCTTGTGGAGAATGCTCACAACTCCCATAATCAAAACCTTCCTCCCCTGTTTCTGATATCCCCTACCTATCTTCTGATTAGGGTGGGGAGTTAGGACTGTTCTTTTCAAGTGTTGCTGACTTAACAGGTAGTATCTTGGTGGATAATCGTTATTTTATTTATGAAGTCGTCGGTTTGCGTCAGAGTACAGCCACCGACACCCTCAGCTATCCGATTCGTCGGAGTAGTTCTGTCTTTATCAGAGTTCCGTACAGCCGCATGAACCAAACGATGCGGCGAATTTCTCAATTAGGGGGCAAGATTGTTAGCATACAAACCCTAACTCCTGACACAGAGCCAGAGAGTTCCTTCGCTTGGTGGGTAGAAATTGTCACCGCAGAACCTGCGGTCACTTACTACTTTGGACCATTTGATAGCCCTGAAGAATCCGCGTCTTATGAAGCAGGTTACATTCAGGATCTAGAACTTGAGGGCGCTCAAGGGATCGCCGTGACGATTAAATGGTGCAAGCCCGAAAATTTAACAATTTTTTAAGCTTTCTGGGTTAGATCCCGTCAATTTTCACCAGAATCACGGTGATATTGTCCCGTCCGCCTTTTTCTTTGGCGGCGGTAATTAGGTTAGCCGCGATATCTTCGCCATCCCCATTGGACTGGAGATGGGACGCGATCGCAGTGTCAGAGAGTTCCTCAGTCAGCCCGTCGGTACAAAGGAGCAGCAAATCTCCTGAGTGAATCTCCATAGACTCTACATCAACGGACTGTAAGTCCTTGCGACCTAGACACTGAGACAAAACATGACGCCAGGGATGCATTCGCGCCTGTTCTGGAGTCAGATCCCCAGCTTTCATGGCGCGTGCTACCCAGGTATGGTCGTCAGTCATTTGCTCGAGTTTTAATTGTCGCCATCGATAGAGGCGAGAATCACCCACATGAGCCAGCCAAGGCTGACCTTTACGGAACATGACGACGACAGCCGTCGTGCCCATGTCTGCCCGTTCGGGATGCTTTTTTTGATCCTCTAAGATTGCCTGATTGGCGTCGTAGAGGGCTTGTTCCAGTAATGATTCCGAAGGGACTGAATCTAGCCATTGCTGCTCTAAACGAGCCTGAATGACCTCAGTAGCCAGTTGGCTGGCTTCTTGTCCCCCGGCATGACCGCCCATGCCGTCGGCGACAATGAAAAAGCGTCCCTTCGGATCGATGTAGTAATAGTCCTGGTTTACGGTACGAATTAAGCCCGGATCAGTGAGACCCGTGAAGCAACATTTCATAAAGTTTGTGCTGGCGTCAAGAACCTTATGGGATTTATAACATGCGATCGAATCGGTCGAGCCTTCGGAGTAAACGAATTAGGGCAGTTGCGATCGCGGCGGCGACTAACGCCACAACTAATGCCAGCCCGGCTTGACCATTAACAAATAAGATCGTAGCTGACAATGTGAATGCACTGAGTAGTAACGCATAGTTTGTTCCTATCTGAATGCTACTCATGCGGCGCAAGATCCGATCAGATTCAATAGAACGAACCCGTAGGCGTATATCTCCTCGTTCTAATTTTTCAATCGTATCCTCAATACGCCGAGGTAATCCCAACGCCGTACTACTCACTTGAGCCGCTTGGCGTCCCAGTTCATTTAAGAAGCTATTGCCCTCAGGGCTATTACCGTTAGTCATGATTTGCACAGCAAAAGGTTTTGCCACTTCCATAAAGTTAAATTCTGGGTCTAAGCCCTTGCCCACCCCTTCCAAGGTGGAGAAGGCTCGCATCACAAACGTGAAGGTTGCCGGAAAGCGAAAGGGTTGACCGTAGGCAATTTCATAGAGATCATCGCTAATTTCACTCACCGACTGTTGTTCAAAGGGCTTATCCATGAAGTGATCCAGCATATACTGAATCGAACGCCGCACTGGACCGATATCATCAACGGGAGACAGGGCACCCAAGGCGACTAGAGACTCGACCACTCGAGTAGCATCTTTTTGGGCAACGCCAAAAAGCGTCTGCATCAACTCTTCCCGGACATTTGCCTTAATCCGCCCCATCATGCCGAAATCATAGAAGATCAGTGATCCTTCCGGACTAACCGCAATATTACCGGGATGGGGATCGGCATGAAAGAAACCGTCATTGAGCAACTGCTGAAGATAAGCTCTTGCCCCAAGTTGAGCCAGAAGTTTTCGATCCAATCCAGCGGCTTCTAATGCCTCGTAGTGACTAATCTTAATTCCTGGAGCATACTCTAGGGTTAAGACTCGATTTGAGGTATACCGCCAATAGACACGAGGAACTTTTACCCAATTATAGGTGCGGAAATTGCGGCGGAAGGTATCGGCATTGCGACCTTCACTAAGATAATCAATCTCTTCCCAGAGAATACGACAGCATTCTTCATAAATGCCCATCCAGTCTCGACCTCGACCCCAATCGGGGTGATTTTGGAAGTAACGGGCAATCCCCTTGAGAATTTGTAGGTCTATCGTAAACAGTTTCTGCAAGCCCGGTCGTTGTACCTTGACCACGACCTCTTCTCCACTCTGGAGTTGAGCTTTGTGGACTTGTCCTAAACTGGCTGCTGCTAGAGGAATCGGATCAAAATTGCCAAAGAGTTCATTTACAGATTTCCCTAAATCTTTCTTGACAATTGCCTCAACTTGATCGTAGTTAAAAGCGGGGACGCGATCCTGTAGTTTAGACAATTCCTCTACATATTCACCAGGGAATAAGTCAGACCGGGTTGAGAATAGCTGTCCCACCTTGATGAAGGTCGGACCTAACTCTAAAAATGTATCTCTAATCCAGATTGCCTGTGTCTTACGACGAGCCGCCTGTTTTGCCTCGGTTATGCCCCCTGGATAGCTCCAAGGTTTGCCGTTGAGCCACAACTGGAAGAGTAGGGTTAAAACAAATGCCCAAATATCAATGAATCGCCGTTGTCGGGAATAGTTTTCCCGATTCCAACGATATGCCTTGTCTTGGTTTATCCCTCTTAGGGAACGTTGGCTAGACACCTGGCGTTCCTTATATTGCTTGAGGTTGACAGAGTTATCAGAAACAGCAGACACCTAGATTCCTGAATGATGGTCTCCTCTTAATCTTAATAAAAATTCAAAATCTTTGAAAGCTAAGAATACGCTAAGCGAACAGATGTTACCTGTGAACCAACGGCTGAAGGCAGCAGGGAACAGGTTACAGCCAACAGAAGACATCACAGATTGCTATGGGATTAACAGACTGACGCTAAGCGTGCAGCATGACTCTAAATACTAACCAGCTAAAATATCCTGGAACTCCTGTGATCCTCAGTTTCCCGGCTTACATGGAGATGGTCAATTTGCTTGCTCAACCTGAAAACACCTCCAGCATCTGTCAAATTAGGTCACTGATTTATTGCGGTAGAGCTGTAATTCAGTCCGCAAGCGAGCAATTTCAGCTCGCAACTCGTCAATAGTCGCTTGTAGATCAACGGATTGAGAGCCAGTCGATACGGTAGTATTTGAATACTGATCGCCCATGGCGATTTCCATTTCCTGTTGCGCCCTTTCCATGACTTGCTCAGTAAACTGTTGCAAATGCTCGCGCTGTTCAGCATCAAATTTGCCAAGTTCGCTCAGAGCATTGGTTAAGGCATCTTCTACGCGATCGCCCAGAGTTTGAGCTAGCGATCGTCCGACAAAAAAAGCATGAATGACTCGATTGCTCATGGGGAAGATGTTTTGGGTATCCGTAACAAATTATAACGTGATTATCAACAGTGACACAGAAGCCGCAGAGCAGGGGAAGTAGAGACGTAAGGCGTGGAACTATGGCAAGCAGGGGTGCGGGGGTTAGAAGCTGCCACTAAATATCTGGACACTTCTGTACATTTCTTCCTGATTGGGTAAGAATAGTCAGGTACTCTATATCAGTAACGATATGGAAGCACCAGAAGTGACACTTAGTATAGGAGATGCAGCAAAAGAGTTAGGCATCTCAATCAAGACACTAAGGAGGTGGGCAGACTCCGGAAAAATCCGTTCAGAGCGCTCACCTTCAGGACAAAGGCGGTTTTTCTTGGCTGACGTTAAACGGATTGTACCAAGAGAGCTTAACCAGTTAGATGACCGAATCACAATCAATTATGCCCGTGTTTCAAGTCATGACCAAAAGGAAGATTTAGCTAGACAGGCTCAAGTTTTAGAGGCGTTTAGTGCTGCTAATGGTTGGCAATACGAAACCATCCAAGACCTTGGTAGTGGACTTAACTACAACAAAAAAGGACTTCAGAAATTGATTAAACGCATTATGAGAGGCGATGTTGGGCGATTAGTTTTGACTCACAAAGACCGATTATTGCGGTTTGGCTCGGAGCTTGTTTTTGCCATGTGTGAAGAGTTTGAAACTGAGGTTGTAATCGTTAATAAATCCTCTAAAGAGTTGAGTTTTGAGCAAGAGCTAGTAACTGACATGATTGAGCTTATCACTGTTTTTGAAGCCCGTCTTTATGGTTCGCGTTCTAGAAAAAACAAAAAGCTGCTCGACGGTATGACGCAAGTCGTAAAGGATGTCCAGTAATGCTTATCTGTCCTTGGTATTATGAGGTGAGCAAATGCGCTCCCCCCGTCAAAGATGAAATGCCTTTATCTGAGCGGGTTTTCCGGTGCGATAACTGCGGACTGGAAATTGACCGAGATTTTAACGCCTCCATTAATTTGGAGCAAGCCGCCAGTTAGGTGGGGGAGAGCCTGTGGACTGGTTGAGTGCCGACACCGAAGCGAGTGAAGCAGGAAGTAAGTGCCAAAGATGTCCATTTATGGGTAGCTTTGGGTAGATCTTATGTAACGGAGACAAGAGAGGATTTTCCCAGTCACCTTTCCCCAATTCACCAATTACTAATCACCAATCACCCATTCATCAGAAACAGGCCAATCGCTACGGGGAGGAAAGGTTTGTTGGGTATGCAAAATCGTTGCTCCGGGTTCACCCGGTTGGTTGAGTCGTACAGCATAGCCGAATCCAATCCCTGCTGACGCCGCGATCGCTCCTGTCATGAACAAAGCTTGTAACGGTATTGAGGCTTTCGTTTTGGGAGTTTTGAGTTTTGAGTTTTGAGTTTTAACCTTTGGCTTCATTCGAGGAGATGGTTTTGACTTTGGCTGGTTTTTGACGGGCTGAGTGATTATCGGTTCAGGGACAGCAACAGACTCCTGAAGGGGAAGCTGCTTTAGCCAAGTGTCTATGGTTTGGGGACGGTTGTTAGGGATGAGTTCTAGACCGTACCTTAGTGTTTGTTTAATGGTGGGACTCCATTTAGACAAGTGGGTTTTTGAGGGTGAGGAAAATAGGCAATCGTCTCCCTTTTCTAGCAACGCCTGTCGCACAGGTGCGGGTAAGGGGGGATATCCTGTGAGTAAGCAGTAGAATGTTGCGGTTAAAGCATAGATATCCGTTTGCTGCGTTGCTTTATTTGTCAAGGTACTCTCTTCTGGAGGCGCATAGCCAGCACAGAGGAGACTAGCGTAGGTTTGTTGGACGCCTGGAGTGAACTCATAGAGCATCCCCACCTCACATAACACAACGCGATCGCTATCCTGACACCGAATAATGTTTTTTGGTTGGATATCTCGGTGGAGTAATTCGACTTGGTGTAGAACCTTTACCGCGTCGCTGATTTGACGGATATAGTTAATCGCCTCCGCCTCTGACAAGGAACCAGCTTGCACAACGTCTGCCAATGTCTGCCCGGGGATATATTCCATAACCAGGTAGGGATATCCCGTTTCCTCAAAATAGTCAATGACGCGCACCAGATGAGGATGCTGGCAGTAATTCAATCGTTTGGCGATGTCTAAAAATTGCTGCTTGAATTGATTAACGTTGGCATGATGGCGCAGTGCTTCACCTAAGGTTTTAATCACAACCAATTGACCTGACTCTGTATCGGTTGCTTTGTAGGTGAGATTGAAAACACCGGCGCCGAGTTGGGTATTGAGGACGTATTTTCCTTGGTTTAAGCTCTGTTCTGCCGTCAAGTTCATAAAAATTCACTCCCCACAAGCACAAATAATGCTATTGCCTAGATGGAGTATATCTAATAGAAGTGTAGAAGGGTAATACTCCCTGACAAATGACCAATGACCAAGGACGAATGACCAATGACATCCTAGTTGAAATGTTGCTCGATAAATACTTTGGCATCTGCCTGATTTTGAATCACACCATCTAAGGTAGCAGCTAATAACGCATTCAACATTTCTTTATAGTGGGGTCCGGGCTTATACCCCAAACCTTTGAGATCATTCCCATTAAGAGGAGCTTGCACGGTTGCCAAGTTGGTGAAATAGTGCCACAACTTGCGCCGAATTGCTCTAGAACTGTGTACAGCAATCAAAACCAATAGGGGTAATTTATACTGACGTAGCAGCCAAACCACTTCACTGGGACGCTGACATTGGGGTAGAGACGCCACCACATCGGTTTGGGCTGGTTCTAGATGCTCAAGTCGCTCAATACTATCAATAGGCAGTTGTAAATTTTTTGCCACCTTGCTGCGTTCTTGAGGTTCTAGATGAGCAATTAACACCTCAAGACGCATCTGCCAATGTTTTAAGGTTTGATCAGGGTCAAAGCGTCGTAACCAACGGTCAATCAGACGGACACGCCACCATAACGACGGGTCAAGCTTGAGGTTGGGATGAAGACAGCGCAATGCTCCGAGTGAGCCGATGAGTTGTAATGCCCGTTGCCAATAGGGAGCTTCTAGGATGTACTTTAATTCGGCTTTCAAGCGGGTTTCTAGGGCAGGCGCTCTGGTATTCGCACCAAGCGATCGCTCATAAACGCCACTGTCTAGGGCATACTGGATATAGTCTTGGGTTTGGGATTCCAGTTCAAAGCCTAAGCGCACCGCAAACCGCACCGCTCGATAAATGCGAGTCGGATCTTCAATAAAACTATTGGCATGCAAGACTCGAATCAGACGCGATCGCAAATCCAAAGTGCCACCAAAAAAATCCAGTAGGGGCAACGCTTCACCCCGCCTTCCCGTAAGTCGGGCTGCCATGGCGTTAATAGTAAAATCTCGCCGATAGAGATCCTGGCGAATCGAACTGGCTTCCACTTCCGGATTCGCCGCCGGATAGGGATAAAACTCAGTCCGGGCAGTGGCAATATCAATCCACAGGGAATCCAGCACCGGGTCATTATGCCACAGCAGCGCTGCTGTTTGAAACGCCCCATGAACTTCTAAGCGAGCATTCGGATACCGTTCGCGAAAGGCTTTGGCTAAGGTTACTCCCGCGCCCACATCAGCCGCCCGATGAAAGCCATCAACCACCAAATCCACATCTTCTAGGAGCAGCGGTTGGCTCTCATCTGCCAGCAAAATATCCCGAACTGCTCCCCCCACCAAATAAAGATGCCAACCCCGTTCCTGGGCTTCCTGGGCGGCTTGAGTGAGCAATTCCCAAAGGGCAGGAGCAAGGCGTTCTCGCACATTCAGGAGGCGGGATGAGGGATAGGTCATCTGGATTGGGCAAGTCTCTCCCCAGCGCTCTTGATCTTGGCGAATATGTCGCAGGACATCGGTACGAGTCACAATACCGACTAACTGCCCATCCTCTAAAACAGGTAAGCGTCCAATATCGTAGGTTACCATCAGCGACTCAATTTCTGGCAGCAAGGTTTGGGGGGTAATCGTTTTTAGGTTTCGGGTCATGTACCCTTTAACTGGGGCATGACCTAAACCATGATGCAGTGCCAGATCAATATCTCGCCGTGAAATAATCCCGATTAACTGATCCTGTTCATCGACAACCGAAAGCCCAGAATGCCCATAACGCAGCAAAATCCGCTGTGCTTCGCCAACGGTGGTGTCGGGGCGAATGGTTCGCACCGGGGATGACATTAATTCTAGGGCGCTTAGGGGTTGAGGAATTTGCTCCTTGAATTGATCAACCAGTTGGGGCAAAACTTCTGGGGGATTTTCATGGCGTAGGGTTACGGCGGCGGCTTGAGAATGCCCACCTCCACCCAGAGGTTGCAAGAGCGCATTCAAATTAGTGCCAGGAATTCGCGATCGCCCGATAATTGTTAGACGGGATGATTTTGAGTGTTGAGTGTTGGATTCAGAATGCCTCCCTGCTCCCTCTGCTCCCTCTACTCCCTCTGCTCCCTCTGCTCCCCCTGCTCCCCCTGCTCCCCCTGCTCCCCCTGCTCCCCCTGCTCCCCCTGCTCCCTCTGCTCCCCCTGCTCCCCCTGCTCCCCCATACATAGCCGCCAGCAGTAGGGCGTCACTTTCAGTCAGGTCAACTAATCGGGAGGCTAAACTGGATAATCCTGGTACATAGTCTGGGGTTTTCAGGAACACCCAGGAAAGGGTATAACCTTGGTGATTTTGGGATTGTAACTGCTCTAGGGCTGTAGTGAGCAGTTGTTGCAACTGGGGCGAAAGTCCTGGATCAACATAGTCGGCAATCTGACGTATATTTGCTCCTTGTGTCATTAACCAAGCCAGAGCCATGGCATCCCGTGGGGTGGTTTGGTCAAAGGTTAAGGAACCTGTATCTACATGGATACCAAGTGCCATCACTGTGGCTTCGGCTGTGGTTAATTGGATTGGGGTTTGTTGTAATTTCTCGACGATGAGCGTTGTGGTGGCACCGACGGGTTCAACCTGTCGGAATGTGACAGGAATATCACTAGGAGTGTTACCGTGATGGTCGTAAAGTTCAATGGCACTAAGATGGGGTAAGTCTAACCATTGAGCAGCTTTACCCAAGCGATCGCGCTTTTGGGTATCCACTACGATCAGGGAGTGAATTTGGTCTACTTTAACCGAACGCCGTTCAATTAAAGCATACTCATCCCGATGCAGCGCCAAAAAATCCCGAACCGCCGGGTGAGCGCCCCCCGTTAAGACGAGTTTCGCTCCGGGTTTCAGGCGCGTCAGCCCTACTGCTGCTCCGAGGGCGTCAAAGTCGCTAATCGTGTGACACAAGATTAAGTCCATGATTGGTCATTTGTCATTCGTCATTCGTGATTCGTCATTTGTCTCCTTGTGCCATCTACCTTTTTGTTGATTTTCAGTTTTTTCAAAAAAGCGGGTCAATTTTTGGTAGCTTACTAATCAGAAGGGTTTAACGTCAAAAGGCACAACAGGAAATGTCTATCTTATTTCAAATATCACTGGCAGCTTTGGTTATTTTGTCATTCGTCATGGTTGTGGGCGTCCCCGTCGCCTACGCTACCCCCCAAAACTGGGAGCAATCAAAAAATTTGATTTGGCTAGGTTCAGGGCTTTGGCTCGCTCTGGTCATTGTGGTTGGCATCCTGAACTATTTTGTGGTAGCCTGACTTTCTCCCCGTCTGAATTCGATGATTCAGGCGGGGCTTATTCACCAACCGATTCAGATGCTCATGACGCGAGAGGGCAAAGATAGCCATGGCAGTTTTTGAGGGAAATTTTACATCAGCCAGCTCCCTGCGCTTGGCTATTGTTATCGGTCGATTTAATGACCTAGTGACAGAGAAGCTATTAGCCGGGTGTCAAGATTGCCTGAAACGCCACGGTGTCGATCCCAATCCTCATGGCTCCCAAGTCGATTATATTTGGGTGCCGGGTAGTTTTGAAGTCCCTCTCATGGCTCGTCAAGCCGCCCTTAGCCATCGCTATGATGCGGTAATTTGCTTGGGCGCAGTTATTCGCGGTCAAACCCCTCATTTTGATTATGTGGCGGCTGAAGTTTCCAAGGGTATTGCCGCCGCTAGCTTTCAAACTGGCATACCCGTAGTCTTTGGTATTCTAACGGCTGATACGATGCAGCAAGCCTTAGAAAGGGCAGGAATTAAGAGTAATAAGGGTTGGGAATATGCCATGAGTGCCTTAGAAATGGCGAGTTTAATGCAACAGTTTAAGGGGCAAAATGGATCAACGCCTTATAATGCTTATGATTCGGCAGTAACACCTCCGTCGTTGCCTGTTTCATCAGGGCGCTCTCTTCCTTCAGAGTCAGCTTCAGAATACAGTAAGCAACCCCGGTCTAAAGACGCGGAGCTTTAGCAAGCAAGTTGAAGCTGTGCTTACCAGCCTAAGTCTTAACTGACTACGTTATCGGCAAGTGTTTAAGAGATGGTGCGTAGATGCTCCCGCTAGTCTGCTGCTCTAGAACCGAAAAGTTAAACAGTTTTAAGGTCACTGAAACAATGCTTTTTGGATAGTTACCGACCGATAACATTGGCGAAGCTAACTTTACCCGAAAGGAGATTGAGGCAACCATACCTCATTGGAGGGGCAACCATACCCCTCCACCCCGAAAGGGGAATTCAATATTAGAGGCGGTTAAAACCGCTACCGCGCCTTCATCGCCGGTCTGAAGCTTGCCCGATAAGCGAAGCGAAGGGACACGGGATTTCCCACAACGGAGGCGTTCTGATGAGTCAGGGAATTCATGAGCCAGCCAGAATCATGCAGATATATGCCATGGCATGTCTCGGACTAGGAAAGCAATGGCAAATCACAAATAACTTGACAAATCTGGATTATTCTGAGAAAATGTAAAAAGCAAAATAAGTGCGGGTATAGCTCAGTGGTAGAGCGTCACCTTGCCAAGGTGAATGTCGCGCGTTCGAATCGCGTTACCCGCTTAAGGACAAAGCGAAGCTGCAAAGGCTTCGCTTATTGTATATATTGTGTTGTATGTAGTTTATCGATGCCAAGTCAAAAACTGGTTAAGGGAAAGGAAAGCGCTAATATTAGAGCATGGGCGTCTCCAAGAAAATCTCTTTCGGGAATTTATGGGGATAAGTTTAAGCTATAGTGATTCACTATGCAACTTTATAAAGATTGCCGGGGAAACCCCATCTCAAAAGTGGGTGGGGATGAGAGGCAAGGCAGGCGACGGGGTTCAATACCCCTGAGCCTGCCAGCAATCTATCGGGATGACAGTTAGCCTCTGTGCTTCTGAGTCTCAATGTATCGCTTCACGGCTTCCTCCCAGACGTGCCCCACACTGCCATAGTAAGTGCCGTCTGACCATATCCCAGAACCCCAAAACTTACGACTGTCAAGCTAATCTAAACGTTCAAGCTGTTATCGCCAATCAGTAATCAGTAATTCATGAAACGTACCGTTTCTATCCCCGTCAATTTACCCCGTGAGAGGTTTTTGCCCCTCATGGGGTTTTGTGCTGAAATTTTCAATCAGCACGTTGACTGGGCACTGAAGGAACAGACGTACAACAAGAACAAGGCTCACAAAGCTTTGTACGCTGATCTGAGATTGCGATATCCCGATGTACCATCAGCACTACTACAAACGATTCGGGATAACGCGATGGAGGCGGTTAAAGCAACCAAATTCAAGCGGCATCCCCAGAAGAAGCCAACATCGGGGTTGAGGTACGACAAACGCACCATGACATTGAGAGGGTATCAGTTAACCCTTTCGTGTATTGGTAAGCGTGAAAAGCTCATCCTGAATGTGCCGGAACACTTCAAGGAAATATTTGAAACCTGGGAATTCTGCGCGGCTACACTGACTTACTCGAAACACAGCAAGCAGTTTTGGGTGAGATTGGTGTTTGAGGCTGAAACACCGCAGATAGTAGCTCAGGGTAAAGTCTTGGGAATTGACCGAGGGTTGTATCACATGGTTGTGACATCCGATGGTCAATTCTTTTCAAGTAGTCAGGTTCGTGCAACACAGCGACGGTACTTACACAACCGAAAAACGTTGCAGCAAAAAGGCACTCGCTCTGCTAAACGTCGCCTTAGAGCGATGAGTGGACGCGAGAAGCGGTTCATGCTTTCCGTGAATCACTGTGTCACGAAGAAACTGGCAAACCTTCCAGATGTGGCAGTTTTCGTGTTAGAAGACTTGTCTGGAATCCGCAAAAATAGGCGCGGAAAGAAGATGAACTTGTGGCTTGGTAGTTGGTCGTTCTACCAGCAAGATTTGTTTTTGGCGTACAAAGCAGAGGCATTAGGGAAGCGTGTAGCATTCGCAGAGACGAGATACACCTCTCAAAAGTGCAACGTCTGCAAGCACATCAGAAAAACGAATCGCACGAAGTCTCGTTTCAGATGTCGCAACTGTGGCAACCGTGACCATTCCGATTGGAATGCCGCGAAGAATCACAAAGACGACTACATTCTTTCCACTACCCTACTATGGACGGTGGAACAGGCAGCAGTCAATCTGCCGTATGCTTCAGGGCTTAAGCTCTAGAGGCAAGCCGCATCCCAAAAGTGGGTGCGGTCGTTGACTGTGTAATCAGGAACACTCAATCATAATATTGGTTTTGAATAGCGCTTGTGCCACCTCAGAAAGCTCAAAAGATTGATTTAAGTCAGGAATATCCCTGCCCTTGTCGGCGGCGGGGAGGGTTAGTACCGATTATCCTGACGGAAGCCTTTGGCTGTAATCGCTGCCAACAAATTTTTGTCGTTGAAGAAAGTGGGTATACAATCGAGCAATTATCGACGACTTATCCCTACAAAAAAACCTGGCGTTGGACAGGTCATCGCTGGGTGAGTACCCAGGGGAATCTTGGGGAAAGTTATCTACCTGTAGCCCTCTTAATCGTGCTGGTTTTGCTGATTGTCTGGTTACCCCTAGCCCTGCGTTCTCCCACAGGTCCTTCTATCATTCTATGGGCATTACTAGCAGTTATTTTAGCAGTGCTGCCAGCCCTAATGGTTTGGTTAGCTTATCGGCGTTCGTAAATGATGGATATGGAAGCCTCTGACCCTACACCTCAGGTCAACAGTGTAATGATCCGGGCTTACCGGGCATCTGTGGCGTTGGCAACCACAAAAGGAGTTGATCGCTCCGGTGGTGTTCACGCCATGGTAAAAGCCCTGCAAAGCGCTTTTGATGATATTTTGGATGCCAATACCATGGACTTGGAAGCCAGTCGAGAAATGGCAGTTCCTGACTTGGTATTAGACTGGCTGAAGCTGACCCCAGAACGACTACAAATTGCGATTGGGATTTTGCAGCGGATTGGGGAATTATCTGATCCCATCCGTCGGGTGATGAATGCATCTTATCAACTTGACCATTCCCAAACCTATTGCCAAATGATGCCGTTGGGTGTGATTGCTTTAATTTATGAAGCATTCCCTGAGTTAGGTGCGATCGCGGCGGGTTTTTGTATTAAAACGGGGAATAGTCTGATATTAAAAGGAAGTAGCGAAGCCAGTCAATCGAATCAAGTCATTGCCCAAGCCTTACAAAATGCCTTGGACGAGGCGGGTTTACCCTCAGGTTGTTTGGAATTATTTCCCTCGGAACAGGGGGCTTCGATTCGAGATTTAGTCACACAAGATGACTATTTAAACTTGGTGATTCCCTACGGACGCCCGACGCTAGTGCAGCAAGTCTTGCAACAATCAACTGCACCGGTTTTAAGGTCAGCGATGGGGAACTGCTATCTGTATTGGTCAGCATCTGGAAGTTGGGATGTGGTACGGTCGATTATTTTAGACAGCCACGCCAGTATCCCTGATCCGGTGAATGCGATTGAAAAAGTCTTAATCCATCGCAATCAAAAGCCATCCTCTTTAATGAATGTATGTAAGAGTTTGAGCGAAAAGGGCTTTAAACTCAAAGCGGATGCTGAGTTGGCGGCAAAATTCCCGGAACAGCTAACTTTAGCATCCGAATCGGAATGGAGTCAACCTTATCTGGATAAGGTTGTAGCATTTAAATTAGTCGATAACACCGAAGATGCGATCGCGTGGATTAATCAATACAGTAGTCGCCACGCTGACTGCTTAGTTACCGACTCTTACCTGGAAAGTCGTCAATTTTCCTTGAAAGTTGATAGTGCTTCGGTTTATCTCAATTCCTCACCCCAATTTTCCCGCAACCCCAAACGTGGAGACTCGGTGTTTCTGGGGATGTCTAATCAGAAAGGCTATCGTCGCGGGATGATTACTCTGGAGACGTTAACCACCCTGAAACAGGTGGTTCAGGGGAATGGAGAGTTTTAGTTGGTAACAAAAACCCCTAAGGATTGCGTCGCCGAAATTCAGCCGGGGTCAAGCGTAGGGGTTGTTCCGGGTTCCAGATACCATATCCCATAATCCTGGCGTATTCCTGAGCGCGGAGCAGACGTTCATCATATTTATTATTCGGCGATCGCGGCGTCGCGAGGACATATCCTTCTTTAACCAGTTGTTCATTGATCATGACTCCATCATGCCAAACGTAGGCTAACCAGCGACCAAAACTATCTTTGGTTTGCACATCGGGTTCTAAGAAAACAGGTTGCAGTATCAATTGCTGACCCCTCGTTTCACCGATAAGTTGCTCAATACGAGTTTTAGCCGCCGTTCCCCAAGGCTGTTGTCTCAAATCTGGTGCTTCTATACCAATTAACCGCACTCGTACAATTAAGGCGGGTTGTTGGGTGGTATCTAGTACCTCAATGGTTTGTCCACTGACAACCTGTTGGACTTGTACAGGGATACTAGGAGGAACTTTTTTAGATTGACATCCCCCCAGTAAAAAGAGAAAGCTAAAGCCTATCAGGAGGGCGATGAGACGCCTCTTATAAGCAGTTAAGACTGTATTGCTGTTAACGTTAGCTGTTGGACGTTTCGATCCCCCCCAACCCCCCGGAGAAATCGAAGCGAAGCATCCGCTGGTTTCCCCCTTTTGAAGGGGGACGGAAGGGGGATCTATCAGGGGGGAGTGACTGAAATAGAGGGGGCGAGTGTGCTGTTTAATCCTCATCTAAGGGCAATCCAAACCGAATCTTGCCTTTACCAAAATAGCGCCCAAACTGGAGTTCGTAGACTTCATCTTCGTCTTGGGTTTCGACTTCTAAGTCGGAACGGGGATAACCCACACATAAAAGCGCATAACCTTGTTGGCGCAGCGATGGAGACAGTCCCATGGCTTCGGGTTGATAGATTTCACCGGAGAGAACACGCACCGCACAGGTGGTGCAAGCGCCATTGCGACAAGAAAACGGAAGTTCTACCCCTTGGTCTTCTGCGGCTTGTAGAATGTAGCGATCGCTGGGAACTTCTAGGGTCTGTTGGGTGTTGGTTTGGCGATGGTGAATGGTAATTTTATAGAATCGAGTCATTCCTTTCGTGTATAATTACAGATTGTGTGCTAAGTTTGATACTGTTAAGTCTCGCACAAATCATAATAAACTTCCTGGAGAGGTGGCCGAGCGGTTTAAGGCGCAGCACTGGAAATGCTGTTTAGGGGAAACTCTAACGAGGGTTCGAATCCCTCCCTCTCCGTTGAAAAGATAGTTCAATCATTCTAAGCCTGAGGTGTCTGGTGTAGCCGGAACAGTTCGAGGTCTCTGAGTGGCAATGCGGATAGAAATCAGGTAAAGCCCCCCCGCAATCAGCACGGCAAAGGCGAGGA
This sequence comes from Coleofasciculus sp. G2-EDA-02, assembly GCF_040226375.1. NCBI lineage: Bacteria > Bacillati > Cyanobacteriota > Cyanophyceae > Coleofasciculales > Coleofasciculaceae > Coleofasciculus > Coleofasciculus sp. G2-EDA-02. The sequence goes on from NZ_JAVKEW010000234.1 coordinate 20,854, forward strand.
TCAGGCTTCTCACCCAGGTCTTTTGATGCCAATTTTTCGGCTCTGGCTCATGCATTAGTTTTTTGCCACCCCTGATTAGCGTATTGCTTCAGATGAATTAATTGTAGCGAGACAGGTGAATCATCCCCCTACAGGGGATGCTACCCTAAGGTTAACTGGGGAGTATTGATTCCACCCTCGGAACAGACCCCAGTGAATGTTCCATCATTGATAGGATAGTCTTGTGGTTGCCACTCCTGAAAAAGTCCAATCAATACCCACTTCTAACCCAGAAGGCGACGATCGCGTTGCTGTCTTACTCATGGGTTACGGGGAAGTCGAAAGTTACGAAGACTTTGCCAACTATAATGAGCAAGCCTTAAACTTACTAACCGCTAAGTTTGCGCCTGTACCCACCTGGGTGTATCCCCCCTTAGCCAAACTGCTAGCCATTTTTGATTTCCATGAGTGGGGACATCAGCACAACAACTTCATCTCCCCCCACAACCAGATTTTTGAGGATCAACGGGCGGGGATTGAAAAACGCCTGCAAGAAAAATGGGGCGATCGCGTACAAGTCTTTAAGGCGTTTAACTTCTGCGCTCCGTTTTTACCGGAACAGGTGCTAGAGCAGATTAAAGCCCAAGGCTTTGATAAACTGCTGATCTATCCTCTCCTCGTCGTTGATTCTATCTTCACCAGTGGGATTGCTGTCGAACAGGTGAATAATGCCTTAGTTCATTTGACCGAGGGCGACGAACATTGGATCAAAGGACAACGTTATATCCCCTCGTTTTACAACGAACCCGCCTACATTAACTTGATGGCGCAAATGGTAGAAGAAAAAATCGCGGCTGATTTAGCCAGCGCCTACTTACCCTCTCAAATTGGCATTGTCCTGATGAACCACGGCTGTCCCCACGAGGCAAAGGGGTTTACCTCGGGCATCATGGAAAGTGAGGCGCTTTATGAACGGGTACGGGAGAAGCTGATTTATAAGTATCCCCTCATTTCCGTAGGTTGGCTGAATCACCAAACCCCTTTGATTAAGTGGACACAGCCCAATGCTGAGTTAGCGGCGAAGAATCTGATTGATTTAGGGGCAAAAGCGATCGTATTTATGCCGATTGGCTTTGCCACAGAAAATCATGAAACCTTGCTGGATGTTCATCATATCATCCACGCTTTAGAGCATCGTAGCCCTAATGTGACTTATGTACAGATGCCCTGTGTCAATGATCATCCTGACTTTTTAGCCATGGTGGCAGATTGGGCAAATCCTCAGATTGAAGCGCTTTTAAGCGAAAGTGCGATCGCGGTTAATCCGGAATTGGCATCGAGTCATCATCATCATCATCATCATCACCACTAAACCCAGATCCCCGACTTCTTCAAAAAGTCGGGGATATAATTAGGGCTTGCTGCATGAGTGTGGAAAGTAGACAAGATAAGGATTGTAAGCCACTCACGATATTTATGATGACTTCAACAACAAATGAAAGTTTCATAACCAGCGTTGAGAGGCGAGCTATTTACCCTAGCGCAAAGATTTGTAGCAAAGTCGAATTCTCGTCCACGAGTAACTCAGTTCTGACGGCTTCCTCAGCGCAACTCTCTTAACCGTCGCTGAATTCGAGCATGTTCCTCAACGCCCTCATAAGAGTATCGGTTATAGCCATTGCGCTGGATCAGGGCTTGGATGTATTGCAGACGATTCTGCGGGGCAGGATGAGTGGAAAGATATTCGGGTGGATTAGAGCCAGACGACTGTTTATTGAGTGTCGCAAACAGATTGTAAAGTCCGTCAGCCGCATAGCCATATCCGGCGAGGGCGCGAGTTGCCAGGATGTCAGCTTGCCGTTCTTGGTTCCGACTGAAATTTAAAGTGACCAAATTAGCGATGCTTCCTAGAGAGGTGACTTCACCAATAGTGGCAAGTAGGTTACTCCGAGCGATTTGTTGATAGCCATGGGATAAAACAGCATGAGCCACTTCATGAGCCATTAGTCCCGCTAACTCTGCTTCAGAATTGGCTGCCAAAATTGCTCCTGTATTCACGAACACCTTGCCACCTGGCAGGGCGAAGGCGTTGAGGGAATTGTCTTGGATGACGTAGAATTCATAGTCAAATTCATCCCGACCCATGAGATTGGCAACATCTTCGCCGATTTTCTTGACGTAGTCCACAATAACTGGGTCTTCAACCAGGGTATGATTTTCAATTTGTGCTTCAGCTAACTGAGACCCCATTTTTTCTTCGCCCGCTGTGAGAAGTCTCACAAATTGTGCAGTTTCTAACCCTCTGGATAGGAGATTTCCACCGCCAAAGACTAGGTTTAAAGCGGCTCCAATCCCTCCTGTAATGCCAAACTCTCGGCGAGTACTCCGACGAAATGATTTAAAGTCCTCCTCTGCCATTTCTTTAAACTCATTGGCTTCTGGATGATCAGGGTTGATGATGGCAAAGAGCCGTGCGGCAATGGATGCCTCTAGCCGTTCACCTGCCTCCCGCAGAGCCATGACCCTAGCTTTAGCAATATCTGCATTAAATGGGAATAATGTTGCTGCTTGCTCGAGTGGTTCTAATGCTTCCTCACTCCGATCATATTTCTCTAGCGCTTGGGACAATAAATTATAAGCTGGAACAAATCCTGGATACTTCTCAATAAGTTGGTTGAGAGGTACGAACAATTTAGATTCAAGGTTCTGCTCATACCCGGCTTGTGCTTCAGTCCACCAGACTTGTCCATCGGGTGGTAGTTGGGTTGGGTTGGTGATGGGTTCGGGGAAGAAGGTAATGAGGCTTTGTTCAGAGATGGAGGGTTTGCACTGGCGATAGAGTTGCTCGGCTGCGGTTCTTTCTCCATCTAGGTAGAGCCGATCAGCATTAGCTAAAGTTTGGAAACACCCACCAGAACTATTAGAGGTTTGTGCAAGAGTAGTCTGAGAAGTTAAAAGTGTAAGCGTAGCAAGGCAAATAGAGCTTGATACTACCGGGATTAATTTGCTGAGTACTTTCATCATTTTTACGCTAGTATTTGTTTGTCAAATTTAGTTTTAGTTAATGTTAACTCAATGAACGATTCAAGAACTGTCTTAATTGTTGCGGAAAAACGATAAGATGTCACTTCCTCTCAAGTTTCCAACTGTCTCGATAAATCCTTTACCAGGATTCGCATCAGAAGAATCATCAAAGAAATCTAAAAGCGTTAAGTCTTCTGCGTATCGCACTTGTCCATCTTGGCTAATATCTATGATTAAGGCTGTCCCATCTCTATAGAGACCGATCTGATTTTTTACTAGCCCAGATAGAGATATGATGTGATTGACTGGCGCACGAATCGGCGAATCATAGTCCTCTAGAATTAAGCTATCGTTGTCACCTCCTGTATCTTCAATGAAGCTGCCATTAATATCCTCACCCAAACCATCTTCCAATTTATAGATGTCGTTACCATCTCCACCTCTGAGAATACTTCTCTTCTCGTCTGCTATGAGAGTGTTATTTCCTTCATTTCCTAGAACAATAAATTGATCGATTGTACTCCAATCATTTATACCTGGAGTTAGCTCCTTTAAATATCTTTGTGCCCATCCCCACGGATTAAACCATCTTACTCCTAATCCTTCATCCTTTCTAATATCAAAGTCATATGTATTGGAATCTAAAAAGAGCGGTCCTCTAGGAGCGCTACCATCATTGCCCCACAGACCAGGAAATAATAACCAAGCGTATTTCTGATAATCTTGACTATCTGGAGTTGAACTGAACCTTCCTACATGAGACAAGACTTCAACATTTGCAGAAATACCGCTCCCGCAAACTTTTAGATCGCCTTTATGAAACTCTCTATTAGCAGATCCTGCGATGTAGGGATATCTCCAACCTGTGATTCCTTGAAAAGGATAGCTAGCATGACCACCTAACCCCACATACACATTAAATTTCTTTTCATCAGATTTTGGACGATCAAGCAAATCCAGAGGCACTATCATTCCACCATAACTACCTGATGTGCTTACATGTTGGGAAAACGCGACTTTCTCTTCATTTCCGTTTATAAAAACAGTGACTCCTTCCCAATCACCTTGATGAGTATTAAATCCATCATAATATTTCCAGTTACTCCGTGGATAGTGGAAGTAATAATTAATAGCTATGTTTCCACTATCATCACTAGATACTAAAGCATATATTTCATTAATCTGGGTTGCACAATAAGTTGGACTATCTCCGTAGCTTGAGAGATCGATAGATTGTGTTGAATCTCCTTTTGGAGAAGGTTTATTTTCAGTTCTTCCCCATGTTTCATTAATGCTAGAAGAAGTTGGATAGCCTTCTGGTTTATTTTCACCAATCTCACCCTTATCGAAGTAAAGAATAGGAGCATACTTTTCTGCAAGTGTTTTAGCATCAGAGCCTTTGTATGGCTCTCGATCAGCGATAAAAAGTGCTGTTAATTCTGGATGTGGCTCTGCATTTCCATCTAGTTTAAATCTAACTTCCTCAATAGTTGGCTCATCCGGTACTTTAAACCCATCTATCTTAATAATGTGATAACCTGGTTTGAGATTACCTATATCGACTGAGCCTAACCACTCTTTCCATCCTCCGAGAAGAATTGGTGCGCCCTGATCAACGGTAACTGTGGAGCCATCAGTTAGATTCCATGAATTTCTTCCCGTAACATGAACTTCTAACTGATACTCACCTTCTGCATTCTGTGGAATTTCTACAGTCCAGTTCACTATCATTGGTTCACTATCTCCGGCTGTTGCCCACCATCGATCAATTCCAAGTTCCTGGGGTTTCTCACCAGCACACGAGATTGTGTACCACCATTTTGTGTTTGAATTGTCGTTTCCAATCAGCCTGATTCCTACATATCCTGCTCCATCTGGCAAACTAGAAATAGTCTGTGTGCTACGACCTGAAGCTGGACCAACATCAAAAATAATTTCTCCCTCATAAGAAAGCTCTAGCCGATCTGGAATCTGATAAAACTGATACTCTAGGCTAACTTGACGGTTTGTTCCCACAGGCAATTGGAAAAGGTCAGTTCTGATCTCACTACCCCCTTCATACATTTGGGGTTGATTGCATTGTACAGGAGGTTGACAGGCTACTTCTTCCAACTTGACATTGCGATCGCTAATCGACTCCTTCATCGCTCGCGCACCAAATGTCAAAACCCAAGTCATCAGCATCGCTTCATCAGAATTAGCAGCGGCTTTGATCGTTTCCCCCTTACCCGTCATGTCGTCAGCTAACCGTGCCAACTTATTGCGAATATTACCCTGACATCCCGACTGATTCGATTGAGCCAGCAACAATGAATCCGCTTCGCCAACTTTGGCATAAGACTTTGCGGCGATATTCCTATCCGTTGGGAACCCCGCACTTGAAATCGGAACCGTTTCTACCACCTGCCCATTCGGTGAGCGAATTACTGCCTCTGTGTTGGTAAACTCTGCTTTCGTTCCATCTGCCAGAACCACCTCAGCAGGTAAGTTATCGTTGTTGAACGTAATTTTGAAACTCTTCAACTTTGCCTGAATTTGAGCCGCACTCAATTGAGAAGTACCCCCCTCAACCACCTGGCTAGGGTTGTTGATAGACACATTACTAAATGCTGCCTCATACAGCTGAAAATCTCCCGTCCCCGGCAAATTAATCTGATAACGCTGCTCTGTTCCCGTTGAAGGTGACGTAACCAGAATCTCATTCCGCCCCGATCTGTAAGGTGTCTGCCGAGAAATCACAAAATCCTCTGCCAGCGAATCCTGTAAATCTATGGGAGCTTGCCGAATAATTGGCGGGATGGCAATCTCTTGAGGCGTTTCAGGTGGGGCTGCTTCCTCAATAGTCGGGATCGCTGCACTGACTCTGCCTGGATCACTCCATCGGTAACAAGCCGTCGAGTTAAAGAACAGCAAACTACAAAGAGTCACCGAGAAGGCTTTCTTCAAAAACGATGCCCCTGTCACCAGCCCAAAAGTTAGCAGAGCAACCAAGACCAGCCGAAAACGCCGCATACCTTATGCATTCCATTCGCTACACTAAAATACCACAACAATGTAAAAAGTTCAAACGCCTCAGAAAGTGTAAAAAGGGAGCCAAGCTCTCTATTCAAGGAAATATTACTGCCTGTGCAGGGGTGTTTGACCAGACATGATATGAAACAATTTATTGATGATTTGTCATTTTCTCATAGGTCCTCCTAGTTCGGGTAAGTCTACCCTAGCTACCAAACTGACTCAACTTGAACCCAAAGCCGTGATTGTGTCCACAGACGCGATCCGGGCGCAGCTATTTGGTGATGAGAATATCCAAGGGGATTGGTTGTTGATTGAGACGCAAGTGTTGCGCCAAATTCATCGATCAATTGCCAATGGTAACCCGGTGATTTACGATGCAACCAATGCCAAACCCGAATGGCGGCGATCGCTGTTGCCCAATATATCTGGTGAAACCGTGCGCTGGCTAGCCTGGTATCTCAGCACTCCCCTGGAAACCTGCAAAGCTTGGAACCGACAGCGCCAGCGCCAAGTCCCTGATCAGGTGATTGAGGATTTTTATCGCACATTGCGAGATCACCCGCCTCATACCAGCGAGGGATTTTTAGGGGTGAATTCGGTTAATCTAGCGGATACAGAATCGGATATCGGGACCCATGTTCAACCAATCAATCGGTAGAGACGCGCCATGGCACGTCTCTACTTGTAATCTTAGATTGAAGGGATTCCTCGTTTTATTTAGGATGAGTGACAAACGTAAGACTGACGTGCCATCGACTGATTCTCAGCAGGTGCAGGAACCGAGGGAAGGGACAACCCCAAAATCGGTTGATAATTCCTGGACGAATCGCATGGCTGGGATTTGGAGTACAGCAACTGATCGCTTACAGAAACTCCTTCCCACAGAACAAGTGACACAAACCGTTATTGACTGGTTTAGTGTTAATGAAACTCAAGTCGCTAAGATTTTGGCGTCGGTGCGGGAAGAACTACCGACAACCCAAGCGTTGCTGATTGGCAAACCCCAATCGGGGAAAAGTTCCATCGTGCGGGGATTGACAGGGGTTTCGGCGGAGATTGTGGGTCAGGGATTTCGTCCCCATACACAATATACTGAGCGTTATGCCTATCCGTCGAATGACCTACCGTTGCTGATTTTTACCGATACTGTGGGTTTGGGTGATGTTAACCGAGAAACACCGATCATTATTCAGGAATTGGCGGGTGAATTGGAACAGGATACTCATCGTGCCAGAATCCTGATTTTGACGGTGAAAATTAATGACTTTGCTACGGATACGCTGCGACAGGTGGCTGAACAGTTACAAGAGGAATATCCCCAGATTCCCTGTTTGCTGGCTGTAACTTGTTTACATGAACTTTATCCGGCTGATGTCGTTGATCATCCTGCTTATCCGCCGGAGTATGAAGAGGTCAATCGTGCATTTGCGGCGATTCAGGACACCTTTAAGGGACTTTATAATCGGGCGGTGATGATTGATTTTACCTTAGAAGAAGATGAGTATAATCCTGTATTTTATGGCTTAGAGGCAGTCAGCGACGCCTTAGCTGAGTTATTACCGGAAGCCGAATCTCGTGCCATTTCTCAATTATTGGCACAGGGAGACGCCAGTCAGCAACTTGGTAATCTCTACCGGGATGTCGGGCGACGTTATATTTTGTCATTTTCGATTATGGCAGCAACATTGGCGGCTGTACCTTTACCTTTTGCTACAATGCCCGTTTTAACTGCGCTACAAGTCTCGCTGGTTGGGTTGTTGGGGAAATTATATGGGCAGACGCTGACGCCTTCTCAAGCTGGGGGAGTCGTGAGTGCGATCGCGGGGGGTTTTGTGGCGCAAGCCGTGGGACGAGAGTTAATCAAATTTTTACCCGGTTTAGGGAGTGCGATCGCGGCGTCTTGGGCGGCGGCTTATACTTGGGCGTTGGGTGAGGGGGCTTGTGTTTATTTTGGGGATTTAATGGGTGGGAAAAAACCAGATCCCCAGAAGATTCAATCGGTGATGCAAGAAGCGTTTCAGTCGGCGAAAGAACGATTTAAAGGTATAAAGTAAATCTGAAAACCAGCCCGGAGTTCAAACTCCGGGCTAATAGCCTAAGTCCATTAAAATGGACTAACATTCTTATCTAGTCGTCTAAAGACGAATGCAAGCTTTCAGCCTTGGGTTTCAACCCTAGGCGGTTGGTGAGACTATTGTCAAATAAAAATTTAGTTACTGTTTTTGAGCGCGTTTTTGAGCAAGGATGCGCCATACTGTTGTAAGAATTCATTGGCTTTATAGATGCCACCTGTAACTTTTAAAGGAGTCGGATTCTCGGTTTTCCGTAACTTTTCTGAGGGATAAGCAATAGGGTAGGAAAGTTGAGTGATATTATTATTGCCTTGGTAAGGACGAGTGATCATATACCACCATTGCCCTTGTTTGATTTCCCGATGTAGAACGTAGCAACCCGGATGCCATTGATATCCTTGCTCTTGCCCTAGCCAGACACCACGCACATCAACAGGATCGTAAACTTCAAATACAGGTTCATTCTTCTTCTGTTGGGGTGTTTGGAGTCTCTGTTCCTTCTGTTGCTTTGCTGTAATTTGGGTAGGCTTGTTTGTAGAAGTCATCAGCTTCTTGTTCCCCCTCTCTGTGTGCTGCTTCTCGAATTTTGGGATCAGGATCGGATACTCGTTCTCACCAAGAACGTTTGTCTGAATTCATTGTCTTTTACTGTTAATTATCAATGCTATCACACAAGACGCGATCGGACATCATTTTGAACTCCCCCATGCTATCATTTTCCGCTTCTCTCAATATTGTCGCCGACTGTGCGATCGCTCTCACTCACATTTGGGTTAGTCTTGAGATAGTCTCGCAGCCAATTACAACCGCGTAGCAGTAAACTTTCTAGAGTTAAATCCCACAGTTCCACTGTACCATCCTTACTAGCCGAAGCAAACATTTGACCGTCAGGACTGAATCTCACACTCTTAATAATCCGAGTTGTTGCTGCTGACGAATAAATGCGGCTAGATAATCATGAACTAATTGATAGCGATCAGAGGGCATCTCTGGCAATAGAAACACTAAACCTGATTCAACAAAAATCCTGAGTACCAAATCTAATTTACTCGCATCTATCGTTAAATCATCAACTAATTCCTTTAAATTCCGTTCTAATTCAGTGCGAGTCTTTAGCGGACGAGTTCCCTTTTCATCCGTCAGCAAATACAACATTAATTCCGCTGCTTGCCGATTCTCAACACCACAATCCTCAATCACGGCTTCGACATAGTGCTTAACTAACTCCTCTTTCGTACCTACCTCTCGATATTCAGCCAAGGTTTTAATATTTTCTGCTTGCAGTTGCGCTCCGACAATCTGTAACTCAATGGGTAATATTTCCCCCGTTTGATCGGCTAAATCTTTGACCAGTTGCTCAATTAAGGCAGGTTCTAGATAAAAGCGCGATCGCGTGGTTAAATCTTCTATAATTGAGCGAGCATCTGCTGGTGAAAAATTCCCTAACCCATACAGCACATTTTTGCCTAAAATATCATGACTAATGACACTCAGGCTATCTAGGCGATTGCACTCTAAAAGATAATGCAGGTAATCCTCCCGTAGCGATAAAATTACCTTGACTGATAAAATATTCAGACATTCTCCTAAAAAGTCCCAAAAGGGTCGCCGTTGCGCTAAATTGGGATAAACAAAGAAGAATTCTTCAAACTGGTCAAAAATTAGCACTGTCCTAATATTGTGCTGTTCATTTTGCTTTAACTGTTCCAGGATTTTGGTGTAGGGCGGGGTTTGTTGAAAGGTTGGTGGTTTTCTGGAAAGGTTATCTCCTAAACCCGCCCCTACAGAAGAATCGGGCGGGTTTTGTTGAGAGGTTAGTGGTTTTCTGGAAAGGTTATCGTCTAAACCCGCCCCTACAGAAGAATCGGGCGGGTTTTGTTGAAAGGTTGGTGGTTTTCTGGAAACGCTATCGTCTAAACCCGCCCCTACAGAAGAATCGGGCGGGTTTTGTTGAAAGGTTGGTGGTTTTCTGGAAACGCTATCGTCTAAACCCGCCCCTACAGAAGAATCGGGCGGGTTTTGTTGAGAGGTTAGTGGTTTTCTGGAAAGGTTATCGTCTAAACCCGCCCCTACAGAAGAATCGGGCGGGTTTTGTTGAAAGGTTGGTGGTTTTCTAGAAACGCTATCGTCTAAACCCGCCCCTACAGGATTTTTTGCCGTTTTTTCCTCCTCTAACTCATCCGTGACTAACTGCTTGCTCAAGTCATCTACCCAATTGGTATAAACTCGGATTAAAAGAGGTAAATTATTTTGAATACCAATAACTCTGTGCTTCAACGCTGGCATTAATCCCGCATTCACTAGGGAACTTTTGCCGACTCCAGATAGCCCATGAATCACGATTAACTTACTATCATTTCTGCCAATCCGCTCCAATAATCGCTCTAAATCTCGCTGTCGCCCTGATGCGATAATTTCCGGCGCAACTGTTTCTTGATTATCGGTTTTGGCTGATGCTTCTTGTCGATGGGGTTGGAGTCTTCCCGCACCAATAAAAGCTCGAATACTATATTGTTGTTCAATAGAGAGCCGCAGTTGCTTTGTGGCAAATGCTGCTAAATAATGCTTTTCTTCAAAATAAAGGTCGCGTAATTCGGTTAAAATTCGGATATATACTAAAGGATGTCCTCGATCGCCTAAATCTTTGGCTTGCACCAAATGCGCGATCGCGTCGTGTTTATTCCCTAAATGGCGTTCGGCTTGGGCTAAAAATAGCAAGTTTAATCCCTGAACCCATCGCTTCTGTTCCGGGAGTTGCGCTAAAATATCCTCAGCTTGTTGTGCTGCTTGGCGACTATCTTCCCAGCGTTGTTGCTGTAAGGCAACTTCGGCTAAAAAGCTATAATCTTGGGCTAATTTATTGGTAATTCCATACCGTTGATGCAAGGATACCGCCTTTCGCGCTATTTCTTCTAATTCATCCCAGGATTGCATCCGTTGCAAGACTCGTTCGAGTTGGGTAATGGATTTTGCCGCTAAATCGGGGCGGTTTTCTTGTTCAAAGATGTCCAAACTTTGCTGTAAAGCAATCTTGGCGGGTTGCCAATTTACTTCGCGGTGTTTTGTTCGATCAACGGCGTAATAGTGGTAGAGTCCAATGTGAAATAATACTAACCCGATTTTTAATTTGGGGGTAATCGTTTCTCTGGGTTCTTCAATAAGGGTTGGTTGATTTAGATTATCGGTTTGATTGGAACGAGTATCGGTAAAATCGACATCGACGGCTGGAAACGGGGCGGGTTGATTTAGATTATCGGTTTGATTAGAACGAGTATCGGTAAAATTGACATCGATGGTTGAAAAGGGGGCGGGTTTAGTTACGTTATTAGTTTCAACCGAAGGGTTAGCTGTAAAACCCGCCCCTACGTGGGTTTGTTGTTGCCAAAATTCTAGGCTTTTCTGGAAATAATCTAAGGCTTCTAGACTATCCCCGGCATTTAATCCGCGTAGAAATGCTAAATCTGCCTCAAACTGGGGGGTTAAGTCTAGTTCCCGCTGGGATAATTCTTTTAAGGCTACCTCGAATTCTGAACGAGTTAAGTAATTTAGGTCTAAAATGTTGGCTAATTTATATAAAGATTGAGGGGAATTTACGGCTAAGGCTTTGGTGAATAGGGACTTGACAGCTTGCTGGAGACTATTAATTAAGTCATCTGTTGGTATCGCAAAGGCGGTTGTTGTTGCCCAACTCTCGAAATCGGGGGCAATTCTCAACAGTCGAATGTAAACCCGATCATTCATCCATAAGATGAAAGGAAAAGGAAAATTCTTGGGAAACTCTTCCCGCACCTGATTCATAGCCGCGAACATTTCGTCCACATTTTCTAAAGCGGCAAAGCCAGATATCATAAGGGCAGAAGGCATGTCTTGTGCCAGTTGCGATCGCACGGTGCTAAATAGGGTTCTGTCTTCTGGCTGCAGGTGAATGACTCGGATGTCAAAGGTACATTCCTCTTGCAGTTGCTGGATTAGGCGTTGTCGCAAATACCCATAGTTACAACGCGCCAACATCAGGCAAAACTGTCCCTGAGAGGCTTCCATTGCCCAGGCTAATTCATCTAAAGATTCCTGATTGGCTAGAGTAAAATCGTTCAAGTCTTCACTCCTACATCATTCATTTATTGTAGTGAGTTGAGGGAAAAAGGAACAAAAGATATGACAACTTATTCTGATTGAGGCTAACTATCCCTGAATTAGCCGATGTGGACATTATGAATACTCAACTCACAACTTCCGAACTTAATTCATTTGAAAATATATTACCCCCTGATGACCCCGCCAGGACGCGATCGCACTTCTCAAAGACCATAATGGGGATATTGAGGCGTCGTTTGAGGAACTGTATCGCCAGAAATATGGTGGAATACCTGATTTTCCGGCATTTAAACCTTAATGTTAATAATAGCGAAATCCCTGTAGTGCGAGCATCTTGCTCGCTACTAATACCCAATTTAAATGCATGACAACTTAAGGTAAAGCTCTCTTAGAGCGGGGGGTGTAGGGGCGGGTTTAGTGACTTAGAGTTGCAACCGCAAAGATACTGGTGAAACCCGCCCCTACATCAAACTCTGTTGGGTTTCTCAGAGGCTGTACCCAACCTACCATAACTCCTCCACCACGCTCGGAGCGTCCCCTCACCACGTTCAGAGTGTCTCCCGCGAGGCTCTGAGCGTCCTCTCACCACGCTCAGAGCGTCCTGCCATCACGCTCAGAGCGTCCTCTCACCACGCTCAGAGTGTATCTTGCAAGGCTCAGAGTGTACTATCACTACGCTCAGAGCGTCTCCCGCCACGCTTGGAGCGTTCCTTCACCACGTTCAGAGTGTCTCCCGCCACGCTCAGAGCGTCCCATCACCACGCTCAGAGTGTTACCCCACCACGCTCAGAGCGTCTCCCGCGAGGGGTAGAGACGCGCCATGGCGCGTCTCTACATTGGGATATCGGGGAATTCATCGGATTAGGGTACGGCAATGCCGTACCCCTACGACACCCAGGCCTAATTGATGGCGTAGGGGCACGATATCATCGTGCCCTTCTCAATCTGGGAGTTGTGCTAAGGCTTCCCGTGCAACATTAGCCCAATAATCATCCTGATATTCTAGATATATCTCTAAGGCTGTCTGTAAATTCACCCTGGCTTCGGCGTAGTTTTCCAGGGCTTGTGCCAGTAATCCTAAATTGTGATAGATGGTAGCTTGAGAATAGCGATCGCTAAATTCAATCTTATATTGCCGTTCTTGCGCCTGCTTCGATTTCATCAATTGCTGATAATCACCCGCCAACCCCAAATAATTACGTTTAAACCCCTCACGCAACGCTTCCCGCATCGCCCCATCCTGTTGATTCAGCTTCATCCGCAAGAAATAAGGAAAAACCGGCTGAATCCGCAACAGACTCTCATTAGCCCCCCTTTCAAAGGGGGGTTGGGGGGATTGAGAGGGGCTGGGGCATTTTCTCCCCCCTTTTGAAGGGGGGTTGGGGGGGATACTTCCCCACCACCTAATCCCGCCTTACTATCTAAAGACTCTGGCGACGCATTAGTTTTATCCCCCCCCGTCCCCCCCTTTGAAAGGGGGGGAGTAAGAGTAAGAGAAGAAGAAATCTGTTTCCCCGCTCGATTTGAATCTGACTTAAATTCCCCCGGATTTGCCGATACTCGCTATAGGCGTCAATATTGGTTCTAAATACCTGCTCAAATAATTGTTCCCCGTAAGACTTGACAGATTCCTTTGCCTGTGCTGCCTTCACCGTTCCCAATTGGGGAAACACCAACCATTGTTCAAAATACCATTCCAGACTCTGTTCTTGTTTCGGGGTGAAAGGATCAGTAATCGCGATGGGATAATTCACCCGCCCATCAAAACTGAGAGTCGCCGTAAATCCGCTATCGGTTGATTCCTGTTCGCGAATGGTGATGGTTGTCATTTGTCATTCGTCATTTATGTTCATCGTTGCGCTGTCTTCGCCGTAAACAGTGCGATCGCTCCCCCCGCTCTCTCTGCTTCCTCAGAAGGGCGGGTTTATTGAAGTTATCAGTTGTTGCTATAAGTTATCTGTAAAACCCGCCCCTACATCCCCGGCTTCAAGAGCTTCAAGAGCGGCGCCCTTCGCCCTACATTGGCTGCCATTTCATTTAGGATAGCTATAACGGAGGCTTTTCTGTGGCAGGGATTAGACAATGGTGCGATTAAAAACGTGGCAATGGATCGTATTGGCAATGCCGATCGCGTCCATCATTATATTCTTACTCCTATCGGCAGGTTGGCAAATCCACGAATGGGGGATTAATTGGATCTGGGCTATCTTTATCCTGATCTTCGCGGGTTGGCGTTGGCTGCTGGTGAAATGGACCGGATCAACCCTCGATCAAGTAGAAGCCGCCGTGGCGGAGGTTAGGGATCAACTTGACGCCACCACAGAGGAAACAACCACCTTAAGAGCCACCGATGAGGCGACTCAAACCGCCGAAACCGCCCTGCAAACGGTGCTGAAAAAGGCACAGGATGATCCGCCGATGTGGGAAGATTGGCAAAGGTTTTGGCAACGATGTCAGGAACTTGTTATCGCCATCGCCCATATCTATCAGCCAGAGGCGAAATATCCCTTACTCAATATCTACATTCCCCAAGCTTACGGGTTAATTCGGGGAACGGTGGATGACTTGGATCAGTGGATGCAGAAATTATCGCCGGCGCTGAATCAAGTAACCGTGGGACAGGGATTACAAGCCTATAAAGTGTACCAGAAATTGGAACCCTCCGCCCGCAAACTTTGGCAAGCCTGGAGTTGGGCGCAGTGGGTAATGAATCCAGTGGCGGCGCTAGCAAGACTTGCGAGTCAGCGTTCGAGTAATCAAGCCACCCAGCAACTGTTGGTAAATTTAGGACAAATGCTGCGAGAAGCGGCGTTAAAGAACTTATCTCGACAAGCGATCGCGCTTTATAGTGGAAGTAACCCACCGGGTTCAGCTACCATCTCCCCACCCAAACCCCAACTCCCCCAGGTAAAAACCAAAACCCTGCGGGATATCCTCGAACAAGCCCAACCCGTGGAAGCGGTTGCACAAAAGCCGGTGAGTATATTACTGGTAGGGCGTACTGGATCAGGTAAAAGTAGCCTAATTAATACATTATTCCAGGCAGACCGTGCCGAAGTCGATGTCTTACCCAGTACCGAAACGATACAGAATTACCACTGGCAAACCCCAACCGGAGAAACCCTGACGCTGTGGGATACGCCGGGATATGAACAAGTCAACCGATCCGATTTACGGGACTTGGTACTCGATTATGCCACGAACGCCGATTTACTGCTACTGGTAACCCCCGCCCTCGATCCGGCGCTACAAATGGATGCGGAGTTTCTCCAGGAAATCGAAGCCGATATTGAAGACTTACCGGCGATTACCATTGTCACCCAAGTTGATCGCCTGCGCCCGATCCGAGAATGGCAACCCCCTTATGATTGGCAATGGGGTGAAGGTAGCAAAGAAAAAGCGATTCGGGAAGCGACAGAGTATCGCGCCCAGAGTTTAGGGAAATGGTGCGATCGCGTGTTACCTGTGGTGACGGCTGATGTGAAAACCGGGCGCACCCCTTGGAATATCGAGGCGCTATCGTTAGGATTAGTTGACGCGATCGCACCTGCTAAACAACTGCGTCTAGCCCGCTTTTTGCGAAACCGAGAAGCCCGCTTGGTAGAAGCGGCTAAAATCATTGACCATTATACATTTCAGATGGCAACGACTCAGGGGTTAGCGGCGTTTCTCAAAAGTCCGGTGCTACAGTTTGTCTCCACATTAACAACCGGATCTCCCACATTAGCCTTTGCCCTAGCTGAACAAATTCCCGTCGAACAGTTACCTGTGGTGATTGGTAAATTACAGATGGCGTATGACTTATTCGCCTTACTGAATGAGGGAGATACGCCGAACAAATTTGATTTGCGATCGCTTTGGTCATTATTATTAGATAATTCCTCTTCTCCCGATCGCAATGCCTGGGCATTTGGTCACGCCTTGGTAGAATATTGGACACAGCATTTAAGTATTGAACAATTACGAGAAAAGTTTAAATTCTATCTCAACCAACAAGAAAACTCCCAGTAGGTGAACAAGGGGAAAAAATGACGGTTCAAGATGATCGTCGAGAATGACGACCGGCTACAGAAAAGGGTTGACAGGGTGGACCACCATGAATAATATCAACTAAGCCTCGATAGTTTCGCCAGTTTACCAGGGTAACATCCCCGGATTCACCGGCAAACACCTTCCATTCGGGTCGAACGTTCTTCAGAGTAACACTCGATTCAGGTAAAATATCGTAAGATGCAACATGGGTAAATCCAGCGCGATCAAAGCCCAGATCTAGACCGCCACCACCACTGAATAAAGAGAGCGATCGCAAACCGTTCTTAGCTAATTGTGGCATTAGATAGTCAGGATTGAGCCGAGGTACGTTAATCGGATGAATTGGAGTTCGTCCCTCACCCCGAACAGCTTTGGCTTTGGCTCGACTCGACGCCTGAGAACGTTTCCGGTAAACCTCTCGTTCCTCGTCAGTGATGTCCCAACCTTGATGCCAAGATGATGCTGCCATAAATGGGTCTTGAATATCTAGTCAATCGATTATAAACGTTTATTTTCTGAGCAAAAATACCTGCTAAAACAATGAAAGCGGCAATATCATCCAGATGGCTCCTGGTGACAGGTTGGCTAGTTTACAGGATAAGCGATGGTGCAGGCTCCCTCGGATAAATCGCGAGGGATGAAACTGAGCGAGGCGTTTAGCTCGCTCGCCACTTGAGTTGCGAGTTTTTCCCACTATGCTATGCTGATAATAGCGGTAAAGTAACTTGTATGACACGCTACATTATTCCTTACTAGGCAGAGTGAGCGATCGCGAAAGTTTTCGGTCTACTGAATGTCAGAATAGTCTGATAAGCTATCTAGGAAGCTGACTTAGGGTCAGCCCTAAAGTTGTCACGGCTCAAAAATCGGGTTGGCATTGAGAGACACCATGGAATGGCACGGAACAGATGCTCAAAGTTTGGCAATTATCGATCGCGAAATTGGCGCTCATACCTTTTCACCCGCCGAGTACGAAATTGTGCGCCGGGTGATTTATGCCACAGCCGACTTTGAGTATCAAAAGCTAATTCGCTTTTCCGAACGTGCCTTACAAGCCGGTGCAGCGGCGCTAGCGGCTCGTACTACCATTGTGGTTGATGTGCCGATGGTACAGGTGGGAATTACGCCTCACATCCAAGAAACCTTTGCCAATCCCGTCTATTGCAGCATGGAAGCCATCACGCGCCCCCAAAAAGAAAAGACAAAAGCGGCTTGGGGAATTCAAACCCTAGCCAGACGCTACCCAGAGGGGATTTTTGTGGTAGGGCAAGCGCAAACGGCGCTAACGGCTTTGGTGGAATTG
Organism: Coleofasciculus sp. G2-EDA-02; assembly: GCF_040226375.1. Taxonomy (NCBI): domain Bacteria; kingdom Bacillati; phylum Cyanobacteriota; class Cyanophyceae; order Coleofasciculales; family Coleofasciculaceae; genus Coleofasciculus; species Coleofasciculus sp. G2-EDA-02. Next base: position 38,374 of record NZ_JAVKEW010000234.1, read on the forward strand.
ATTGAAGCAGAAGAAATCCGCCCCGCACTTGTTATTGGTACGCCTTCAGGATTTGTTGAGGTGGATGTTGCTAAATCCCGACTCGAAGACTCCTTAGTGCCTAATATTCGCATAGAAGGGCGCAAAGGTTCATCGGTTGTGGGGGCGGCTATTGTTAATGGACTGGTAGACTTAGCATGGCAGGCGTATGGGCAGGATAGTGCCGGTGTCAGTTGAATTCTGGTGCGTGAGCGTGGGGAAGTTTTGACCCTTCACTCCGCTCATCTGGTATGGCGCCTCTCGTGTGTAGGGGCGGGTTTTACTGCTATCGTTTCTTTCCTTACCCAGATGTAACTCGCGCCCGCCCTGACTAATGCAGCGTACTTCCCCAGCTAAGAGACGTAGCATGCTACGTCTCTACAGGCTCCCCCGGCTTACCCATCCCCTCAACGTCGGCGACGGCGAGTCTTAACCACACGCTTAGCTGGATAATCATCCTCCTCGGCTTGAGTTAACTTGCGACTAACTTGGTTAAACACATCATGCTGTAAGTAAGGATAGTCACTTACCCAGATATTCAAACGAGGAATATAAATATCACTGCTTTTGGCAATACGGGATAAATCAGGCTGATTAGACATCACCACCATCTGGGCAATTTGACCGGCAACAATGCCTTTGTGAGTGCGGCGTAGAGGGACTTGTAGAAGCGTGGTAAATCCAGTCTCGTCACCGACTTCTAGATTAAGGCATCGCTCCCGATTTTCCACAATCACCAACTCACCCCGATTGTTGACATTTTCTTCAGTACCAATCAATTCTTCGGTGACAAATACATCCAATACTCGACCTTGCCAGAAGCCGCTATATTTATAGCGACGTACCTCCAGATTACGCCGACTTGCCCAGTAGACAGGACTCCAAAACCAGTACAACCCAGTGATAATAACTAAGAGAAAGCGTAAGGGATCAAACCCCTCACCCAAAAAGAGTCCTAAGAGCAATACGACGACTACGGCGACAACCGAAATCAGCAGTCGCCTTAAAAACTCTGGGAACTTACCCCAGTAGTAAGAATACTGGGGAGCTGTCGCAATCAAGGGAATGATTTGCTCAAATGTCTGGCGGGTAAGTGGTACTAGCATGGGTTTTAGTCATGAGTTTTGGTCATTGGTCATTGGTCATTGGTCATTGGTCAGTCAAACAACTTGTCACATTGAATACTTGGAAAAAACAAAAGACGTAGCTTGCTTCTTTTCGAGAGCAAGTATGACAAAGGGTGAATGACGAATAACATTACAATATTTTATCTAATCCGTAGATGAGAGATTTGAGCTGAGTTACCTTGCGAATGGCAAGCAAGACTCCTGGCATATAACAAGAGCGATCGCTGGTATCATGACGCAGGGTGTAGATTTGACCAGTAGCACCAAAGATAACTTCTTGGTGAGCGATTAAACCGGGTAAGCGGACACTGTGAATGCGAATGTTGTCATTGGCGACACTCCCCCTAGCCCCGGCTAGTTTTTCCGTTTCTTCTACCGTAGCTGGATTATAGGTTTTGCCCAATCCGGCTAATTGTTGAGCAGTTTGAATCGCTGTACCGCTTGGGGCGTCAGCTTTTTGATTGTGGTGGAGTTCGATAATTTCAACGTGGTCAAAGTAGTGGGAGGCTTGGATGGCGGCTTGTTGCAATAAGACCATACCAATGGAAAAATTGGGAATAATTAAGGCACCTGTGGTGGCTTTTTCGGCAAACTCACCCAAGTCTTGGATTTGATCACTCGTGAGTCCAGTTGTGCCGACAACCGGACGAACCCCATAAGCAATCGCGGTGCGGACATTCTCATAAACGCTGTCAGGGTGGGTAAAATCCACCATCACCCCCTGCACTTTTTCCTGAGTCGCCATGACTAGGGTTGCTTGCAGGTCATTCAGAATGGGAATTTCCAATGCACCACAACCCGCGACTTCCCCAACATCTTGACCCATATAGTGCGGGTTGCTATCGACAGCACCAATTAAGGTCATATCTTCGGCTTGACTGATTGCCTTAATCACTTCACGACCCATTTTACCCGCCGCACCGTTGACAACAACGGGGATGGGAGATGCATTTGACATGGTTTTGCTTTATCCTTGAGACTCGTCAAGGGAATTTTAGCTTCTTTTGGCGATAGGCGGCGTTGTATAACACAATAGTAGGGGCACGGCATTGCCGTGCCCTTACAGGTATTGCCTGCCGTGCCCTTACAGGTATTGCCTGCCATGCCCCTACAGGTATTGCCGTGCCCCTACAGATAACGCCAGCAGCGCCAATAAAACGTAAGTGTTTTCCCTATTCCAGCAAGTGTAAACAAAATTGATGTCCAAGTCCTTATCTATTATCGGCTGGCGAGAACGAGTTGCCTTGCCTAATTTAGGAATTTCCCAGATCAAAGCTAAAATTGATACCGGAGCGCGTTCCTCCGCCTTACACGCTTTTGATGTAGAAACCTTCTCATGGGATGGCAAAACCCGGGTTCGGTTCAAAGTCCATCCCTACCAACGGGATAATCATCGCACTGTCTGTGCTGAAGCTGAACTGATTGACCAGCGACAGGTTCGCAATTCTGGGGGTCACGCCCAGTTACGACCCGTCATCCAAACTATGGTAGAACTAAACGGGGAGCGCTGGTTGATTGAACTCACTCTGACTAACCGAGATGTCATGGGATTCCGGATGCTGCTGGGGCGTCAAGCTATCCGCAAACGTTTTTTAGTCGATGCGGGTCGGTCTTTTGTCCAAAGTTCAACCGGGAAGCGCAAAGTTAAGCAAACGACTCTATAGTTCTGGTATGAAAATAGCTATCTTGTCCCAAGATGCTTCGCTATATTCCACGCGACGCCTCAAGGAAGCGGGGGAAGCGCGGGGTCATGACATGCGGGTGATTAATTACCTGCGCTGTTATATGAATATTACGTCTCATAAGCCAAAAGTTGTGTATCAAGGGCAAGTTTTGGAACAGTTGGATGCGATTATTCCTCGCATCGGTGCGTCTAAGACGTTCTATGGGACGGCTGTGGTGCGCCAATTTGAAGTGATGGGTGTGTTTACGGCGAATGAATCCCAAGCCATTTCTCGTTCCCGCGATAAGTTGCGCTGTCTTCAGATTCTCTCCCGTGAAGGTGTGGGACTTCCGGTGACTGGGTTTGCTCACTCCACTCAAGATATTGATGGGTTAATTGACATCGTTGGCGGTGCGCCTCTGGTGATTAAATTGCTGGAAGGGACTCAAGGGATTGGTGTGGTTTTGGCAGAAACTCATCAAGCGGCGAAGTCGGTGATTGAAGCGTTTCGCGGTTTAGATGCCAATATTTTGGTGCAGGAGTTTATTAAAGAAGCTGGGGGTATGGATATTCGCTGCTTTGTGATTGATAACAAAGTCGTGGCGTCGATGAAGCGACAAGGCGCACCCGGGGAATTTCGTTCTAATCTGCATCGAGGTGGTAATGCTGAAAAAATTAAGTTAACTCCAGAGGAACGCAGTACGGCGGTACGGGCGGCGAAAGCGATGGGATTAAGAGTTGCGGGTGTGGATTTGTTGCGCTCTAATCATGGTCCTGTGGTGATGGAAGTTAACTCATCTCCTGGTTTAGAAGGAATTGAAAACGCTACGGGTGTGGATGTGGCGGGGAAAATTATTGAATTTTTGCAAAAAAATGCAGCATCAGGAAAAACGCGCGATCGCATTCAGTATTAATCTTAGGGAACAGGGAACAGGGAACAGGGAACAGGCAATAGTGAATTCTAGAACTCAAACCTTAGTCAGGGCGGGTTTAGTTAAGTTATGGGTTTTCTCCTAAACGTTATCGGTAAAACCCGCCCCTACACAATCAAAAAGACGCGCCATGGCACGTCTGGAACATTGAACTGTGAATCATGAAACTATAACAATTGGTGGGATTAGTGTTGCACCCGGAGAACGGAAATGCACAGAAATTCCGGTCGCCCGCCTACCGACGCAAACGCTGCTCTCGTTACCGGTTACTGTGATTAATGGCGTTGAGGCTGGACCACGACTGTGGATTAGTGCGGCGATTCATGGCGATGAAATTAATGGGGTGGAAATTATTCGTCAAGTCTTAGAACGGATTAATCCGTCTCAGCTTCAGGGTATCCTGATTGCGGTGCCAATTGTTAATGTTTTTGGCTTTATTGAACAATCGCGTTATTTGCCCGATCGCAGAGATTTAAATCGTTCTTTTCCTGGTTCCCCCCGTGGTTCTTTAGCCTCTCGTTTGGCGGATTTGTTTATGACTGAAGTGGTGAGTCGCTGTACCCATGGGATTGACTTGCACACGGCGGCTCAACATCGCACGAATTTACCGCAAATTCGGGCGAATTTGGATGACCCTGATACTTATTACTGTGCTAAAGCTTTTGCTGCACCCCTGCTGATGCATTCAACAATGCGTGATGGCTCTTTGCGCCAAGCGGCGACGCAGCGAGGTATCCCGATCCTTGTGTATGAGGGGGGTGAGGCGTTGCGATTTGACCCGGATGCGATCGCAATCGGTGTAGACGGTATCCTACGGATGATGGTGGGGTTAAATATGATTGAGTTGGCGCTTCCTCATTCTTTGCACCCATCATTAGAAGTTAAGGAAAGTAAGTGGGTACGAGCGCCCCGTAGTGGGATTTTGCGTCTTAATGTTCGATTAGGTCAGCGAGTTGACAAAAAGCAAGTTTTATGTATTGTTTCTGATGCCTTTGGTGAGAATAGCACTAAAGCCTATGCGCCCTTTGATGGCTTAGTTATTGGTCACACGCAGAATCCATTGGTGAATCAGGGCGATGGGATTTTGCATTTAGCGGTTTTGAGTGATTAGGGAACAGGCAGCAGGGACTAAAAGATTAAACAAATCATTGTAAACTGTTACATTATAAATTGTTTTAGCGTTTTTTAGAGTTTTGTTGCTAGAGGAAAAATAATGAATAAAAATGGGATAAAATTCAGTCTGTTTGTGCCAGGGAATTAACCTGATGAAAGCGGCTCAGTGGTGCTTAATCTACCTGTTGACTCTTTTTGCTGGAACGGTAAGACTGGTAACGGTTGATCCAGTTTTAGCTCAATCGATTACTCAAGCCAATGATGGTACAGGAACAACGGTCACTCCAAATGACAACCAGTGGGATATTGAAGGTGGCAGTTTGTCGAGTGATGGGAGGAATTTATTCCACAGTTTCCAAGAGTTTGGCATTGATTCGGGTCAAATTGCTAACTTTCTGGCAAGTCCGAATCTGAGAAATATTCTGGGACGAGTTATGGGGGGAAATCCCTCCATTATTAACGGGTTGATTCAGGTAACCGGGGGAACGGCAAACTTATATTTAATGAATCCGGCGGGAATTGTTTTTGGGGCTGATGCTCAACTCAATGTTCCGGCTGATTTTACGGTAACGACGGCGACAGGAATTGGGTTTGGCAATCACTGGTTTAATGCCTTTGGTGATAATAATAATTATCCAGACTTGGTAGGAAATCCCAATCAATTTGCCTTTGACTTATCCCAAGGGGGAATAATTATTAATGCGGGTGAATTGGCGGTTGAACCCGGACGGGATTTAGCGCTACTGGGTGGACAAGTCGTGAATACGGGAGAGCTGACAGCATCCGGGGGAACGATTACAATCATGGCTGTGCCAAATTCTAGTTTGGTGAAAATCTCCCAACCGGGACAAGTTTTAAGTTTCGAGGTGGAGTTACCAAGGAATAATGGGGGGTTAGCGTTACCCAAAAATCCTCTGGATTTAGCCGCGTTGTTAACGGGTTCAGGCAATAGGGTGGAAACTGGGGTAGAGGTAACTGCATCGGGAGAGATACAGACGGATTCTGGGGGGATTATACCAACTCAGGTTGGGGTTGCGATCGCGTCAGGAAAAGTTGAGTCAGGTACAGGTAATATTTCGATGTTGGGAATTGGCGGAACTGAAGAGAATACTATCTTAGGTATTCCCGGTATTCAAATTAGTCAGGGTAGCCGCTTAGAAGCCATCGGACAAGGCACAATTACCCTCAACGGTACAGGGGGAAGTGGCGGCAATTTTAGCGAAGGTAATAATCGAGGTAATCGGGGAATCTCGATTGAAAACGCTACAGTATCTTCCCAAGATGGCACTATTCATCTCATCGGTACTGGGGGTTCTGGAGACAATGGCTTACATTATGGGGTGACGATTGGGAATCAGGGGGGAAGTGTTCAATCAACAGGAACGGGAATGATTAGGGTTGAGGGGATTGGAGGAAATGGAGGAGAAGGAACGTTACATGGTAGCCAAGGAATAAAACTTGACCAAGAGGGTTTAGTTAGTACCCGAGATGGGGATATTCAGTTTGTTGGTAAGGGAGGAACTGGGGCGAATCAGTATCAACATGGTGTTGAACTGTTTCGGAATTCTCGGATTGAAGTGACGGGAACAGGAAATATTACGATTGAGGGAATAGCTGGTACAGGAATAACAGAAAATCATGGGATTCGGGTTCAGGAAATAGATCCTAACGTGAGTAACCCGTCTCGGATTATCGCTAGAGATGGTGCGATTATTCTAACTGGTGTGGGGAATGGAACAGGAGACAGTAACTATGGCATTGATTTAAGAGGCGGTGGTATAGAGAAAACTGGTGGAGGACGTATAACCTTAGAGGGAATCGGTGCTAATAATGCAGCCGGGATTAATGTGCAAGATGGTTTTATTCAAGCCAGGGGAACGGGAGAGAGTACAACAACCTTGATTGCGGCTCAGATTCGGGTCGTTGGTGCTCCAAATATCCCGCAAACGCCACAAATTCAAGGGACAGGAACGGTGGTGTTATCCCCCCTTGACCCGACTGTAAATATAACAATTGGAGATACAACCAATAGTAATAGTAATACCTGGAATCTGGATATCGATAAACTGAATCTATTCCAAGAGGGATTTGAGCAACTTGTGATTGGTGGGGAAGATCATCAGGGTACAATTACATTGACAGATGATATCATGTTTAAAGTCCCCGTAATTTTGCGATCGCTAGTTGGTGCAGGGGCAATTGATACCACAGGTTTTACCCTGACTGGCACTCAGGATGCCACGATTACCCTACAAGCTAATCAAAGCATCACCACGGGTACTATTATCAATCCAGGTCGTGGGATTACCCTAACAAGTAATGGTTCGATTGATACCCGTGCTGGAATCCTTGATAGTCATGATCAAACCAGCAATGGGGGAGCGATTACTCTAACTTCTGTTAGGGATATTACCACAGGAGATATTGATACCAGTTCCGGTGGAAATGGTCAAGGTGCAACCATCACTTTAACCAGTCGTGATGGAGAAATTATCACGAATGATCTCAACAGTTCTGGATTCAGTGGTGGTGATATTTTAATTAACGCGGCGACGGCAATTACAACGGGAAAAATTAATAGCAGTGGTACTATCAGCGATGGTGGTAATGTTACTTTAGACCCCATTGGCGATATTCAAGTTACATTTATCAACGCCCAAGGGGGAAATAATGGTCAAGGGGGTCAAGTTGATAGTACGGCTGGTCAATTTTTCCGCGCCACGGGAACATTTATTGACCGGAATGGGATTAACGCTAGCATCTCTACGGCTGGGGGATTGGGTGGAGATTCTATCACGCTCAGACATGGTGGAAATGGTGTCATTCCCTTTATCGTGAGTGATGAGATAACCAATGGAACCAGGGGAACAATTACCAGTGGCGATTTCACGATTTCCCCAACTCAATCCTTTCTGTTTACTCAGAAGGTAGGTAATATTCAGATTATCAGCGTTGATTCTCCATCCATTCCAGCGATGCCGCCGACTTCGGATATAGAGTCTCCCATTCCGGTAACTCCACCAATTTTGATTTTGGAGTCTCCCATTCCAGTAACTCCACCAATTTTGATTCCGGAGACTCCCACTTCACAAACCAATCCTGCTATCAATCCGGTTAATTTACTCAAACCTCTGACTGAACCCACGTTACCTCCCGACAAAAACGAACCGCCGGAAATCGAAATTGACACCCAGGTTGCCAAATGGGAAGAATCATTAACCCGTGACTATGAAACCTATTTAGGACTCAATGATACTTCCATTCTAACTCTGGCAGATGCCCGGGCAACTTTACATCGTATCGAACAAGCTACAGGGGCGAAACCTGCGCTTATCTACGCTATTTTTGTACCCACCACAATTACCAGTCAAGATAGTCAATCCTCAACTGATGAATCTCCCTCACGAAATAGTGATCAATTAGAAATTATCCTCGTCACTGCGAATGGGCAACTCATACGCCGCCCTATACCCGGTGCAACCCGCGAAAAAGTAATGGATACCGCCAACAAATTACGTCGCGCCGTTACCGATACTCACATCCCTCATCCCTATGAAAGTTATGCCCAACAGCTTTATCAGTGGTTAATTGCCCCCTTAGAAACAGAATTAAAGACGCAAGAAATTAATAATCTAGCCTTCATTATGGATCAGGGATTGCGTTCCCTACCCTTGGCGGTTTTGCATGATGGGGAAAAATTTATAATTGAACAATATAGTATTGGTTTCATGCCTAGCCTTTCTCTCACCGATACCCGCTATCGAGATGTGAGAAATTTGCAGGTTTTAGCCATGGGTGCGTCCCAATTTACAGATCAAAACCCATTACCGGCTGTACCTACTGAATTATCCGCGATCGCGACTCAATTATGGCAGGGGAAATCGTTCCTCAATGAAACCTTTACCGCCGCCAATTTGAAAACAGTGCGGGCATCCCATCCCTTTGGTATCATCCATTTAGCTACCCATGGCGAATTTAAACCCGGTAAGCCAAATTCTTCCTATATTCAGTTTTGGGATAGTAAACTTAAACTGAGTGATATCCGCCAGTTGGGATTACATGATCCCACCGTTGAACTGATGGTATTAAGTGCCTGTCGGACGGCTTTAGGGGATGAAGAGGCGGAGTTAGGATTTACAGGGTTAGCGGTACAAGCTGGGGTTAAATCCGCCCTGGGAAGTTTATGGTATGTCAGTGATGAAGGTACCTTAGGGTTAATGACTAACTTCTATGAACAATTACAGCAAGCGTCTCTGAAATCAGAGGCATTGCGACAGGCACAATTAGCCATGATTCGGGGACAAGTGCGATTGGAAGGGGGTTACTTGATCACACCAAATCGTCGCATTGCCTTACCGCCAGAATTAGCTAATTTGCCAGATAAGGAATTAACTCATCCGTATTATTGGAGTGCTTTTACCTTAGTGGGAAGTCCATGGTAATAAAGTTTTGAGTCTTATAGCAATTTCCGGTTTGATGCGATACATCATTAAGGGCGCAAGCTTTGCGCCCCTACATTGCCCCTACATTTAGGTGTACCTCACACGTTGGCAAAGCGCTATAACCCTTCACGTCAGAAAGAGGGCATTTTTTTAGGGGCTCTTTTCACTACTATCGTTTCTTCCTTTACCCAGATGTAACTCGCGCCCGCCCTGACTGAGGAATGCGATCGCCTATCTTGTAAGTTGGATTCCGTTCCTGGTATCATTGACTTATTTGCCAAAGTCTTTAGCCGTCAGGGAAAGTCCAGGACTCAAATCATTAAACAACTTAGCTAGAGACTCAGCTTGAGATTTGCTAATTTCCCTTTCACCATTAACAATCTCCCTGACAAGCTCAAGAGAACCAAAAATCTCCACCAAAGTAGCAGGTTGCACGTCAAACTCGTGCATTAGGGACTCCATTGTAGCGACAAGAGTAGACTTACCCATCGGATAATGTTGAGCCTCGTAAGTTTCAATGAGAAAAACCAACAAATCAAAAAGCATCGTTTCCGCTTCTGTCAACTCACCCGACATCATCCCCTCTACTATACTCAAGGCTCTCTGATACTCCGCCTCGGTTTTAATGAGCTTAGGCTGATACTGAATTAGTAAGTCAGCATAGTTTTTTTCACTAGAAGTAGGGATCATTTTTCCACCTTTCCTTATCGTATTCAGCATGAGTCATAATATATTTAATAAAAATTGTCTGCCGGGAATATCTAATATCCACAATCAGTTATCGTTCCTAGATCAGTCGGCATAATTATAGGTCGTCATTTGTCTTGAGTAGAGACGTTGCATGCAACGTCTCTACATAAATATGCGACGTCTCTACATAAATAATCTGTCCTAACAGTGTTGGCGGATCTAACGCCGCTTCAATGCCAAAGTCAGTCCATCAGCAATAGGGACTAAACTCAAGATAACCCCTTCATCTTGACTGATGGCTTGGTTAAATGCCCGAATCGCGGCTGTATTTTTATCTTGAACCTGAGAATCAGCCACTCGCCCCCCCCACAAGACATTATCAATGGCAATTAAACCACCCGGACGAATTAATTGCCGCGATCGCTCATAATATGCCAGATAATTTACTTTATCGGCATCAATAAAAGCAAAATCAAAACTTCCAGCTTGCCCTGCTGCCAATAAGTCGTCTAATGTCTCTAAAGCAGGCGCTAATCGCAAATCTATTTTATCCGATACTCCGGCTGCGTCCCAATATCGGCGGGCAATAGCGGTATAGCCTTCACTCACATCACAGGCGACAATTTTGCCATCCTCTGGTAGCGCTAATGCTACGGCTAAAGCACTATAGCCCGTAAATACGCCAATTTCTAAGGCTTTCTTGGCACCCATAAGCTGAACCAACAATGCCATAAACTGCCCTTGTTCCGGGGCTATTTGCATTGTGCTATCTGGATGGGTGGCAGTTTCTTGCCGTAATTTTTGCAGGATATCGGGTTCTCGCAATGAAACCGATAACAAATATTTGTAGAGTTGGGTATCTAAACCCAGGGTTTTATTAGACATAGGCAACAATGACATAAGACATAAGACATAAGACAAATTATTTAACACAATTGAGCATTCGCACCGTAGCCGCCGCCGCATAATTCCGTTGGGCTTGGCTATTTGGAGAAAAAGCATTCCCCCTTTCATTCAAAGGAGACGCAACTCGGCAATAGGCAGACATTTGGGTAATTAGCGCATCTGCCCAATGACCTTGAGTATCGCTAAACTGTAAAGCAGACTGATTCCCCGTAAGCGTCGGTTGCTGACCTTGAAGGCTTAAAGCAAACTCCGCCGCCCGCCGTTCCATTGCCATCAGTTCAGCACGAGTCACGGGTTGTGTGGGTCGAAATCGCCCATCGGCATAGCCACTGATGATATTATTATCCCGCGCCCATTGAATCTTTGCTGCACTCCACCGGGATGGATCAACATCGGGATAAGGGCGAGATAAGACTTGAGTCGGAAGTTGTAGATTGGCGTTGGGGAGTTGATTCAGGGCTTCAAAAATAATCGAAACCAATTGTTCACGGGTTAAAACCGCTTGCGGTCTGAACGTGTTATCCTCTCTAAATCCAGCGATAAATCCCATTGCCACGGCTTGCTGAATTTCATTGGCATAAATATCATTGGCAATATCTGGAAATGTCACCATTGTACCGCCGCCTGTACCGGAACCGGAACCTGGATTAGAACCTGTACCGGAACCGGAACCTGGGTTAGAACCTGTACCGGAACCGGAACCTGTACCAATACTACTTAAGGGTTGACTATTTGCCAGATAAATATGACCCAAAGGTTTACCTTGATAGGAACGGCGGGCAAATTCCCAACCGGGTTCTAAGAGTATTTTGACAAACCCATTGGCTAACCCTTGGGTTCTACCCACCACAATATCTGGTGCATTGCGATCGCGGCTATTCGTCCCCACCAGTACCAATTCGCCATCGCGTCTGACGATTCTTAGTAGATAATCTAATCCCAAATCTTGACCCGCCACGCGGATCGAATACCCATTACTATCCGTGCTACGTCCGCAAATTCCAGTAAAGTCAAAGTTCAATAATAGTGGATCGACGATAACCGGATTACTCCCACTTTCACTCCAACAATCCCGCGCATTAGTTTTTTGTTCAATAATCAGCAGTTGATGGGAACTCTCGCCAAAGGGTGCTGCAATAGCAATAAATTTATTTTGTTCAACCGGAATTTGCTCAAATGTCGCCGCGACTGATTTATTGGCGATTAGGCTAGATAGGGCGATCGTGGCTAGGGTGGCTACTTGTGTGAAAAATGCACGCTTTCTCATCTGTTCCGCTTCAATCCTTTTAGGTGTGTAGTCCTTCAACCAGTTTTTAATGCACAACGTCTGTGATGACTCTGCTATGTAAAAGTTTCCCAGATTCCCCAAAATTTTGCGTATCCTTAATATCTCTTAACAATGAACCTCACAGTTCAACGGTTGTGAAACAACAGAAACTATCACAAGCTCAACCCCTGTTCCTGGAATCCCTAAGCATGATCGGGGAAAAGGTTTCACATTTGCAGGTTATAGGTATGTTCTTTAACTTTATCGGATGGAGTGCCGCCTTGGGAATCATCACCCTACTCCTATTTGGCATACTGCAATGGTTGCATATCAGTGCGGGTCATTTTCTGGATTGGGTGATTGGAGTGGCTAGCTTTTGGTGGCTTTTGGTGGTTGTGACAGTTCCCTGGAATGTCTACTTTGAAGCCAAGTCTGTTTTGGTAGATGGGGAGCAATCGGCGGAAAAAGGGATTCAGATTGACGCCAAACAAGTTAATTATGCCAAAGTTGTGGCAACGCGATCGCTCACTGTTGCCATTGCTTTACATATTCTATCTACTCTCGGACTTTACACCCTAGCGGCTACGGGAATTAGTGCGGTGGGTTATATTAGTTCTGGTGCGGCATTGTTGTTAACCGTCTTACGTCCAACGATCCGACTCTACGAATATTTAGCCACCCGTTTAGCGATGATTCGCCAAGAATTTAAGTATCCCCGTGAGGATGTTTATCAATTGCGCGATCGCGTGATGATTTTAGAACAGAATATTGACCAGATACAACCCCAACTCGATCCAGAAAATGAGCATTCTTGGGTGGCGAAGCAGAATCGTAACTGGGAACAAACGCGCAAAGATGTCGCCCGTCTGGGTGCTTCTTTAGATCAACTCGAAGCCCAGAATGAGGCTGAACACAAGCGTTTAGCGCGGGAAGCCCAACAAGCGATCGCTCAATTAACCACAGACAGTCAATTCCTGGATCACGTTCGGGAAATTATCCGGTTTTTCAAGACAGCCTAATTTGTGGTCATTTGTCATTTGTCATTTGTTAAACTTAGGGGAATCTCTATAAAAAACTCTGTTCCTTTCCCCAGTTTACTATTCACCTGTAATTGACCCTTATGCCTTTCCACAATAATCTGATAGCTAATGGCTAAACCTAAACCTGTTCCAGAACCCACAGGCTTTGTTGTAAAAAAGGGATCAAAGAGTCGGCGTTTTACCTCATCATCCATCCCCGAACCATTATCAGCGATTCTAATCAGCACACTGGTGTTGTTTTTCACTTGCGTACAAATCCGAATCACTGGTTTTGGAGGATTGATTGCCAAACCATCATTAACTACTTTCCATCTCTTTTTTTCCTGATCAATGGCTTCAATGGCATTAGTGAGAATATTCGTAAATACTTGGTTGAGCTGACCGCCATAACACCAAACTTTAGGCAAATTGCTATAGTCCTTAATCACTCGAATGGCGGGTCGTTCTGACTGAGGCTTAAAATTGTGCTGCAATAAAAATAGTGTATTATTGATTCCTTGATTAATATCCGTTAACTTGAAATCAGATTCATCCAAATGGGAAAAGCTTCGCAATAAAAGAATAATCTGACAAATGCGTTCAGCTCCCACCTGCATTGAATTGAGGATTTTGGGTAAGTCTGACTCCAAAAAATCCAGGTCAATGGCTTCAGTTTCTGCGATGATTTCGGCATTCGGCTTACTGTAGTTGCGTTGATAGGAATGAATTAAGTGGAAGAGGTCTTTAATATAATCTTTGGTAATCGAAATATTGCTGTAGATAAAATTTAAAGGATTATTGATTTCATGAGCAATCCCAGCAACCATCCGACCCAAGCTTGACATCTTTTCGGACTGAATGAGTTGGAGTTGGGTGTGTTGTAGTTTTTTTAATGTCTGTTCAAGTTCTAATGCCCTTTGTTGTTCTTTCTCTTTTAACTGGAATAATGCTTTATTTTGTGCCATCAGTTGCTTTTGCAGATTTCTCAACGTGAGGTGGGTTTGGACTCGACACAACACTTCTTCCGGTTGTAAGGGTTTCGTAATATAATCAACCGCACCAATTTTAAAGCCTTGGACTTTATCGACTGTATCGGAAAGAGCGGTCATAAAAATTAGGGGAATATCTTGGGTTGATGGATCAGCTTTGAGGCGTTTGCAGGTTGTAAATCCATCGACTCCTGGCATCATGACGTCCAACAAAATCAGATCGGGCTGGGCATATTTCACTTGTTCAATCGCACTTTCCCCATCCAACGCCACTAATACTTTGAAGCCAGATTTGGTTAAATACTCGAAGAGGAACCCTAAATTGGTTGGGTTATCATCGACAATAAGTAGTTTACTTTGATCCGGAACTGGAACGGTCATAATAAATGATGATTATGAATCAGGGAACCAATAGATTAATAAATATGGCAATGGATAAGTCATCAGAATGGAACGGATGAATCTAGGAGTAATCCGGGATGGGTTGAACAATCTAACTGGATTGGAGGAGAAGGAGTACAATCACTTTGCCAATAAACAATCAACAATCAACGAGATAATCTTGAATCAGTTGGCGAAGTTGTTTTAATTTAAACTCCCGCGCTAACTGACAAAGTTGGGTTGTCAATGGTTCAAATTGTGAATTTTGTTGGGCAAGAGATTCAGCGCGTTCGATAATGCCTTGGATATCTCCCATTTTAACCAAATCAGCTAACGCCGTTATTTCTGAAGGGGGTAGGCAAATAATCGGCATCTGGGTGAAGTTAGCTGACTCAGTGAGGGAGGGGGATTGCCCTTGAGCATAAATCCATTCGATCCCTAAATGTAACGCGATCGCATCGAGAAGTTGCTGGGTTTCCACAGGCTTGGGGAGGAAACCCCGACAGCCGGCGGCGAGACTCTCCTGCTGAATCTGGGGATAGACACTCGCAGAAAGCGCGATCGCGACGATATCCCTATCCTGAAGTTGAGGTAACTTTAGCATTCGCCGTGTGGTTTCCAATCCATCCATCCCTGGCATCACTAAGTCAATTAAAATCAGATCAGGATAAAACTCGACAACCTTGTGCAAACAATCTGGACCATCAACCGCCTCTAAGATTTCAAACCCTACGGGCTTTAGCATCGCCCGCAAGAGGGCACGATTGACTTTATTATCATCCACAATCATTAATTTGCGTTTGTCCCCTTTGAAGCCTGTAATCCGGCGTTTGCTAGATGGATTGGGTTCCTGCGATCCTGAGACTAAGGGTAAATTAATATCAAACCAGAATACACTTCCTTGACCGGGAATACTCTTCACTTTAATTTCACTCCCCATCAGTTGAATTAATTTCTGGCTAATAGCCAATCCTAATCCTGTTCCTTCAGTCGCATGGCTATGAGCGCTGACTTGATGGAAGGGTAAAAAGATTTGGGCTAATTGACTTGGCTCAATACCCACACCCGTATCTTTGATTTGAAAACGAATTTTTGCTGATGGTTGATGGTTGATTATTGATGGTTGATTCTTGATGGTTGACCCTTCGATTGGATCAAGATCATGGTTTGTCGGGGCGGGTTTCACCTCTATCGTTTTGTGACTCGCCCGGATGTGACTAAACCCGCCCTGAGTGAGTGTTAACGCTTCGCTTGGCGAAGGGTAAATCTGATTTGTAGAAGCAGATTTTACATCAAAACGGTTAACAACACTCACCGTAAATGTTACCTCACCCCGCTCCGTAAACTTAATCGCATTACTGAGTAAATTACACAGAACCTGTCGCAGTCGTTTGTTATCTGCCATAATCCCGTTAGGGAGTGACGAAAGAACTTGATAAGTAAAGATAATATTTTTTTGTTGGGCACGTAACTGAAATAAATCAGCAAGACTATTGAGAAAGTTCGGTAAGTGAAACTCTGTGGGATAGAGTTCCATCTTTTGGGCTTCAATTTTAGCTAAGTCGAGAATGTCATTAATTAAAGTGAGCAGGTGTTCACCACATTGGTGAATTATGGTCAAATTATGGTGCTGTTGGTTACTTAAGGTTGTGTCTTGCCTGAGAAGTTGAGCATATCCTAAAATCCCATTCAGAGGCGTGCGGAGTTCATGACTCATATTAGTCAAAAATTCGCTTTTTGCCCGGTTAGCAATTTCGCTGCGTGCTGCTTCTCGAACGGCTAATTCTGTCGCTTTCTGGAGGGCTTCTTCGGCTTGCTTGCGTTCTGTAATATCTAAATAGGCAATAACGACACCAGAATCGCGTAACGGAATGGGTGAAGCTGTGGAACTGATCCAGGTGATTTTTCCATCTGGCTTAACGATTCCTGATTCATGGTTTTTGATAACTTTGTTTTCGGTTAACGCTCTAACATTGGCAAATTCTGCTCGTGGCATTACGGTACCATCGGGTCGGATAACTTTCAAGTTTGGCGAAACATATTTAGCCTTGATTTGGTCAGAAACGGATAGTGCCAAAATTTTCTCACTCGCCGCATTCGCTTCAATAAGATTTCCCTGTTTATCGGTGATCGCAATGCCAATGGGTAAGATTTGGAATAGGGTTTTATATTTTTGTTGGCTTTCCCGTAATGCCTTTTCCATGCGCTTGCGATCGCTAATGTCAATGTAGGCTATGGCGACGCCGTAATCCTTCAGTGGAATCGGCGCGGCTGTGACATTAATCCAAGTAATTTTATCCTTGGCTTTGACGATTCCCATTTCCACGTTTCCCACGACTCGGTTTTCGGTTAAAGCGCGAACACTGGCAAATTCGGATGCTGGCATGGGAGTGCCATCTAGTCGAATAATTTGCCAACTGGGAGCATCATAAGTACGACTGGTGTGTTCTTGACGGGATAGTCCTAAAATTTCCTCACTGGCACAATTGGCTTCAACCACATTACCGGCTTCATCAGTAATGGAAATACCGATGGGAAAGATTTTAAATAGGGTTTGATATTTCTGCTGACTTTCCCGCAATACCTCTTCCATTTGTTTGCGATCATTAATATCTTCACAAACGACGGCGATATATCGCGGGGAACCATCGTCGTTTTTAATCACAGATACTGTTAATCGACCCCAAACACAGGCACCATCTTGGCGAAGATAGCGTTTATCAATAGTGTAGTTTTTGCGTTTTCCGCGCACCAGTGAATTAAATAAATCGGTATCCCGGCACAAATCTTCGGGGTGCGTCAACCGAGAAGAATGAATCCCTAGGATTTCATCCGGGGAGTAGCCTAAAAAACGACAATTGGCTTCATTCGCTGTCAGAATATACCCGTCGAGATCCAGCAGGACAATTCCCACCGATACATTCTCAAAAATAGAACGGAATCGTTCTTCACTCTCTCGGAGGGTTTTTTCAATCTGTTGGCGATCGCGAATTTCCCGTTTGAGTTCTTCATTGGCTTGCTCTAAGGCTTCGGTTCGTTCTTTCACCCGTTGTTCCAATTCAGCATTTAATCTTAATATTTTGGCTTCGGCTAATTTTATCGTGGTGATATCGGTGGCGATGCCTAAAATTTGTTGGGGTTTGCCATCGGGGGTTTGGGTAAATACTGTATCTCGGCTATAAAGCCAGCACCATTTCCCATTTGCACGACGCATTCGGTATTCGGTTTCAATAATTTCTCGATCTGAAGCTGTCGCAAAGCGTTCCATTCGTGCTGATACCTTGGCTAAATCGTCCGGGTGCATCAGTTGATGGAATAGTGTTTCTCCCATGGCTTGGACTGCTTCAGGAGAATACCCCAAAATATCGGTGATGGTTCGATTACTATAGATATTACGCTGTTCAATGACGTCGTAGATATAAACAATGGCGGAAATGGATTGACTAATTTGTTCAATGACATACTGCGATTGCCGCAATGCCTTTTCCGCTTGCTGACGTTCGGTTACATCTCGAAAAATTAATAGATGATGATCTGGCAACATATTGGCGATGCCTTCTAATTCTACATCTCGTTGAGTCCCATCGGAACGCCACAGACAAAAGTTATGGGTGATTCGCCCTTGGGCGAGAAAGGGGCGCCAGTGATGAATACTAATTGGGGTAGTCTCCTTGAGATGGCGATGCAGCAGTTGATCGTGAGATAATTTAAATAACTCACAAGCTGCCCGATTTGCCCTGAGGACTTTTCCCCGACTATCAGCAATAACCATGGCATCGAGGGAGTCATTGAAGATTGCCAGAAATGCACAAGCATGAGAATCCCCCTTTTGTTCCTGAAACGGGCATGAAGTCGGGTTTGTGGGTTGGGTTTGACTGGGGTTGCTAGCAGAGTAATGGATAACCATACTATATTATTGCTTTCGCGTGACTTTCGCCCCAACCCGATGTTCCGCCATTTATGCGGTATATCACGGGTTTGGGCTTATTACTATCTACAATGCGATCGCGCTCAAATCCCTATTTTGGTAACCTAGTTTGATACGGTGACCCTTTATCCGCCTGATTCCATATCACAGCAATAAATTGAATGCCTTAGATTTAATGTTTTCTTTATAGTTTTGCCCGGTTAGCTTTTAGGGGAAAATGTAAAGTTTTAATACAGATATCATTCCTCAGAATTTCCTCAGAATTTCCTCAGATTTCAGTTTTACTCTAGAGATAAAGCTGAATAGTTGTTAATTATATCACACCAGACCTACTCGTCAACCCCAACCGGGAACAGTATCTTACTGGAATTTAGCTCTACTGGAAATAGGAAGGAAAAAGATGTTAAATCATAGCTGTATTTGTTGTTCACATACCTTACTTAGGCACATTCGCTCTCACCAAGTATACTGGTTCTGTCCCCATTGTTACCAAGCCATGCCTGAATCGGTTGAACCCTACTCACGGTTCAATGCATCCAAGCTTTTAGAGCTTTCTGTTGTCAGATCTTATACTGTTGGCAGTAGCCAACGCGAAAAAGTTACCACAGCCCCTCAATTGCATCCTGTCGCCTAGAGTATCGATTTGTCGTTAATTAAATCCCTTTCTAAAAAAAAATTAAATCGGGCTGACTTACTGACGACTTTTTCGATAAATCTTGATTTCAGGATTGATTTTGTCAAAGTTGGAGTAAACGTACATACGATTGATATGTCGATAACCTAATTCTTCATGATTGAGTAAATCCCACTGCGGTTTAGCTTTATACTGAAAAACTAAATCGTAGCCGAGTTTTTCTGTCTCTAGTTTAGAGAAAAATTCATACTCAGGTGTACCGGGTTCAAAGCGACGACTATCGTAGGCACTCGTGCCAATAATATAATCTGGATTTTTCTGCTTGAGAGTTTCCAGAGTCGGGCGCTTAAAACTTTCGGAACTAAACTTTTCTAATCGAGGTAAATATTTAGCGTCACCGGCTCCTAAAATAAAATTACTGGATGTCAAGGTTTTTGCCATCCATTGTTCAACCTGGTATCGGGAATCATGGGTGAGCAATACATTAACAGATGTGGCATAAAAAAAGGTATAAATAAATACGGCGATAACAGATAATACTTTAACTCGAAATAGCTGGGCAGATGGGGTAAGGAAATCCCCGATGACTTTACCGCCAAAAAACGCCAAAATCAGACAAACGGGAAACAGATAACGTAGAGCATTGTACATGACAATACTCACAAAAAATAAATAATACGAGACAATCGGAATCAGTAAACAGAAGAGATAATAATGTTTTCGTTGCCAAAAAGTCTTGAGCAAACCCAGCATACAGACTCCGTATAAGAGCCAGCCAAAAGACACTCTGATATGCCTCAAGCTTTGCCAAAACATAGTCAGGTGTCCGCTCAGGCTGCGCTCAAACCGAGGACTGATCGTGGCTCCCCCTGATGTAATATCATTGACATGAGCAAAGAAGCCATTTAAGTTAAATATAATATTATGGATACCCAGGAATAGGGCAATTCCTACTCCTAAGGAAAGCACAATTTTTCGGTCTTTGAGGGCTGTTTTTAGGGTAATGGATGGATCACGTTGCTGCAAATACCGATAGTGCTGCCATAGAATAAAGCCAGGAGTCAAGAAATAGAAGGCATAAGCTTGGTCTTTAGTCGCAACCGCGATCGCGGCTGTCGCTGCAAATAATACATAATCCCTAGTTTTTTGCTCTTTTAATAGTCGGATATAAAAGAATAGGGATAGCATAAACCAAAACAAATAGGGAATATCTAGGTTAATTGTTTTGGCATAATAAATAAAGGGCAAATTTAAGCTAGCGATTACTGCCGCGAAGAATGCCGATTTTTTATCATAGATTTCTTGCCCAATCCGATATATAATCCCTAAAATCCCGGCTGCCATAATCAGACTCAGGACTCTACCGATATAAAATAAAAGGGTATAGGTGGGTAAACTATAGACATTTACGACACCCAGTTTATGCAAGAGCAAGACAGGGGAATAGACAAGGGTAAGTACATAAAAATGAAATGGTGGATACTTATAATGCCATCCATTGGCAAATCCTTGTTCAACGGCTTCCAACACTCGTATTGGCGTGAGTTCGTCCGCCGCCCAGCCGTTGAAACTGGGCAACCCCCAGTTAATTCCCCAAACATTAATCAATAGACTAAAAAGAACTAAGCCGCAAAAGGCTCCATTGATAAACGTCTTTGATGGTACATAAATCTTCAACTGATTATCCTCCTTCCCGTGATTTCCCTTTGGGTCATTATAATAGAAGCGTCAACCTAACCTACAACTTACTTAGTTCACAATGTCAGCGTTTAAAGTGCAACTACGAACTATTGGACTAGACATTTGGCGTCTAATACAATAAATCTTTGGGTTTGAAAGATGGTACATTGGGGGATTAAGGGGGGGAGGGCTAAGGGGGTTCCTTGTTCTATTCTTAGGCTGGCTTCTGTGGCGACAGGTTGAAATTGTTGTATCCATTTGTTGTGGGTGATGTAGTCGGGGGTAAAGGCGGATTGGTCGATGAGCCAAAAGTCTATATTATGGTTTTGGATGAATGCTTTGATCTCGTTTAAGTCGGGGCTGTATTGAGCGCGAATTAAGTCAATGGCGCGTTGGCGCAAAGGGATGTAATAGCCTAAATGATAGGGGATGGCATATTCCCAACTGACTAAAATGGAACGGTGAGAAAAGGTGGGGAGGTTATCGGCTTCTGGGGATAGGGAGGCGATGCGGCTATCTTGGGGTTGATGGGTAAAAAATTGGTAAAGTTCAGGTGCGGTTCCAATTTCGTAGGCGGTTTTGGGGAAGTCGGTGACGAGAAGAGGATAGAATATGAGTATCCCGGCGAGGATTGTGGCGAAGCTGATGGCGAGTATTTTTGTTTTCTGGAATAATCCCTGACAGAGAATGGTTAAGGCGATTCCTGTGGCTATGGGGAGTAGGAGTCGCAATGTATGTTCGGTGTAGCGACTGGGTAAATGAAGTTGGAAGAGTAGCAGATGGGCGGTAAAAAATAGAGTCAGGGAGACTATGATAATTTGGGGGAGGAGGATGATTCCGGAGTTTACCTGTGTGGTGAGGGGGAAGCGTTTGGGAATTTTCCCCAAAAACGGTAATAAGAATGCACCATATAGTAAGATGGGGAGGGATTGGCGTCGAGGTAGAATACCACTGCGATCGCCATTCAACCAGAAATCCCAGAAATTATCTGTAAAAAACCTGGCTCGCCCCCCCGCCCAGAATTCGCGCATTTCCTTTGCTTGAGTGGCGGTAATAATTGGCTCAAACTCCGATGTGGTGATGGCGTAGGGTAACATTACCAAAAACGCCACGACTAAACCAGCCGCGCAGAAATAATAATCCTTCTTTTCTCGCGACAGCTTTAATGTTCCCCCTTGCCATTTTCCCAACTGGAGGATTAAGACTCCACTGGAGATGAGGACAGTTTGGGGATAGAACCATCCTTGCAGCGCGATCGCACCTAAACTGGGAATTAGCGATCGCCTGATTAGATAATACCAGAATCCCAGGAGTAATGGGTAGACAAATGCTCTGGGTGTGGCTGAGACTAAATCATCCCGCATCCACAGGGTTTGATTGACTAGCAGGGAAGTTATAAATCCGGCGATGGGGATGGGTAGGAGTTGTAGGGTGAGCGCAAAGGCGTAAACTGTGGTGATTAGGGTGAGGATTAGGGGGAGGAGTTTACTTAGGGTTAGGGGTGCGATTCCCAGGTTTGCTATGAGTTGGTAGAGGGTTTTGTAGCCGATGGGAACGACGGATTGGAAATAATCGGCAATGGTATCATTGGGGAATAATTGGGGGTCTAAATATCGCTGCATCCAAAAGATATGCTGTCTGGCGTCATCCTGGACAATATAAGGGGAATTGAAGGCTTGTTTTAGGGCTAAAAGGCTATAACTGGTGGCAAATGTTAGGCTTAGGGATAACCAGAAAATTGTCGCCGATTGGGATTTGTGGGTGATTAAGGAGAGTAGGGTTTTTTGTTGGTGAGTGTTTGGCATAGGGGGAGTAATGTAGAGATGTGCTATGGCGCATTTTTTTAACGCAGAGGTTCGCAGAGGGAAAGCGCAGAGGTTCGCAGAGGGAAGGGGGTTTTGTTCTTTGATGAAGCATAGTTAGGGGGAGAGGATTTGCCAAAGCCATCCTAAGTTATAGATTGGTTTTATTTTATAGGGGGATTGCTGTTCGAGTTGAACCCGTAAGTCATTGGTGGGTTGAAATAAGAATACATCACTAAATTGATTGAGATTGTCGGGAAGTGGGGGGGCTTCGAGTACCATTAACTGGGTTTCTGGATTAAGCCAATAACTAAGAGAGGTGGTTCTTACGACACTGCTACTGATGACTAAAGGGGAGGCAGATTGATTGATAATCCGAGCCACTTGTGGGTCATAATAATTGGTGTATTTGTTCCACCAGGTTTCTGACTGAGAACTCACAGCACTGGATAAAACGCCTAGGGAGATTAGGATAATGGTTCCTACTTGCCATAGCTTTTGTTGTCCAGCTTTGGCAAAACCGGGAGTTATTTTGACGCTGAGTAAGTAAGCCACCGCTAATTGAATCCCTACAAAAGTAGGGATGAGGTAACGCGCAATCGTCGAACGTTGTCCCCGCCCTAGTAAATCAGGTAAGGCTAAAGGGAGTGCGGTGACACTGATGAAAATTAGGACAAATAACCAAACCCGTTTCGGTGTGGTGCGAATCAGAAAATAGATGGCGTAAGCTACTAAGAGTAAAATCGGGATGACGAGATAGGTTAATGGATAGTTCAACCCAAATAGTCCGTTATCTACACCATAGCGAATATCGAATAGTTGCTTGTCGTAGCTAATTTGCGGATCAAAAAATACGGCGGCGAGATTAAATATCCAGCGTTTGAAAAGAACCCATAGCGGGATATCTTTAGATGTCCAACCTGTGGCTCGAATTTCGCGAATTAAGACGAACCAGGGTAAGAATGCCACCATTCCTCCAGTTAACGCTAAAAGATATGCCTTGACTTGTTGAGTTAACCGCCAGCTATTCATGGCGGCGACGTAGAGGGCTTGAGCGATTAACACCAAAAATGAGAGTAAATGGGAATAGAGGGCGAGTGATACCGTTACGGCATAAATCACCCAATTTCCTGGCGTTTTAATTCCCATTGCTCGGAATAAAGCGGCACAGGATAGTAAAATCGTTACCGTCCATAAACTGTATTGCCGTGCTTCTTGGGCGTAGAGGACATGAATCGGAGAAACAGCAATCAGGGCAACAGCAACCCATCCCGTTATCGGAAATTCAAATAACTCCCGACACAGCCAGTATATTGCCGGAAATACCAATAGACTAATTAAGGCGGATAAACAGCGAGTGACAGTGGGAGTATTGCCAAACCACCGCACCCAGAAATGAGCCATTAAATAATATAACGGTGGATGCTCAGACTTATTGATTAAAGCATTCATCGTATCGCTTAAGCCATTTTGGGGGCTAGGTTGTAGATGATCCTGTAATTCTTTAACTTGAATTATACCGCCATTGAAGTTATCCTGACTATACTCTTGAATCCCATGTCCGGATACACGAACCGACGTATAAACTTCATCCGTCCAATAGACCTTTTTCCCTAGGTTGGCGAAGCGAAAAAATAAACCCAAGATGATTGTGATTGCTACACAAGCTATTATGACCTGATGACGAATACCTTTCATGTTCTCACCCTAACTTCCTGCCGCTGCCCTAGAAAGGCGGGTTTAAGGTAGGGGCGGGTTTTACTAACTAAACCCGCCCCGACAACGTTTTTGCCATAAGTTATCTGTAAAACCCGCCCCGACAACCGGGCTTCCTTTATTCAGCAACCCCCATCTTTAATGCGGGAAGGGGACTCCCGTTATACCGAAGGTTAGCGGGAGGGGAATTGCCGCCAACATTGAAATTGATCGATAGCGAATCATTGTTTTCAGGATTGGTATTCATAGCCGTCTGCCTTATGAATAGTTCTCAAGTATTTGGGATGTACATCAAACTTTTGTGCTGGCAACTGCAAGACGAAACTAGGTCTAAATCGAATAGCAATTCGACCAACATATTGACCCGCGAACTTACCTGTTGAGACATCAGCTTTAACAATGTCGCCAGTTTGAAAACCCTGGAAATACTTGGCTGATTGAGCGTGAGCTTTAGGGAATCCGTACTTGTTAGGGCGACAACGCTGCCTAGTTCCGTGTCCTTTCGCGGCAACTTTGAGAGGTTTAATGCCTCGAATTAATAACCTTTCAGGTGTTGACGCTCCAACACAGGCTGCATCGAAAGCGTGAGCTTTTTCAATCCCTCTAGTTTTACGGTTAAACTTGGTGCGACCTCCAGAGCCTACTTCTACAGGTAAACCTGTTAGCTGAAGTCGTCTGTACAATTCCCATCGGGTAGCGTTAACAGCCGCAGCATCTTTAAGAGGTGCTTTGGCTTGAGCTAGGACTCGCTTGAGGATTTCAGGCTTCTTTTTCAGGAATTCTTCAACGGGTCTGTTCCCTTTAGCTTGGTTGCAAGAATGACAACTAAGACAAAGATTACTGACTCGGTTTGAACCACCCTTACTTTTTGCCAGAATGTGTTCAATCTCGAACGGAACGTTTTCAGCGCCACAGTAAGCACATTTTCTGTCCCATTTTTGAAGTAAATACTCTTTAACTTCAAAACCGAATAACTCACCCCTTTGGTACTCAACCCCGCTAATTTCAGGATTTTGCATTTGCTGAAGGTCAAACCTTACCAGTTCTTGAGAGATGGCTGAAATCGGACAGAGTTTTCTAATCCGTCGTACCCAAGTTTCAATGTTGGCAATCCGACTCTCCAGCGATGGTGGTAGCCATCCGGTTTTACGGGTTCTGTTTAAGAAACGAGGCTGGCGGTAACGGGTTTTACGGTTACGGCGTCCCCTTCTTAATGACC
>NZ_JAVKEW010000235.1:0-17668 GCF_040226375.1 Coleofasciculus sp. G2-EDA-02
TTTGTCACGTAACGGTTGCAAATCGTCTGTGGCTGACCTTAATTCGATGACAAAATCGGGTGCAATGGGGGGAAATTTGCGCCGTTGTTCAGGGGGGAGCGCTTCCCAGCGTTCTCGGCGAATCCAAGCCGCATCTGGGGAGCGTTTCGCACCATTGGGTAACTTAAATATTGTGGAGGAACTGAAGGTATAACCCAAGCTAGTTTGCCGATTCCAGATGACCAAATCAGCAATCAGTTCAGATTCTCGATTCCCACTTTCTCCGCCAACGGGTGGCATGATAATTAATTCTCCCTGCGCCGTCGTTTCAAAGTTAAACTCGCGATTATTTTGACATAATTGATAGAACTGTTCGTCGGTTAAGGGAATGGTGTCTAAATTTAAGGTTACAGTATTCATGAGCTTTACCCAATATTAAAAGAAGAGTTTTAACGAAAAATAGGGCGTTTCGGCTTTTAGAAGTTAGTTTGACCGAACCTAATTCTGTATGGTTTTTCCCCCTTGTCTTCTTTCCTTCCTTGTCCTCCTTGTCTTGTCCCCACCCTAAAATAAAAAACCTACACCTGTCAGCACACCCCACACCCCACATCCCATACCCCACACCCAATATCCTATCGTGGGTAATGTGGCTTAAATTGACAAATGGTGGGCAGTGCCCACCCTACGGTATATCATGAATAAACTGATGTGCATTTAAATTATGTATTTCCCTGTTCCCTGTTCCCTTTGTCTACATCCATGATTTCCACATCTCAAAGACATTATTGAATAGACGCCACAACTCCTAAACTTTCATTCGCCAGTCTGTCTACAGCACAAACTGCATAGGTTCCCGGTGCTAATTCAGCCTCGGTTGTCTCCTCTGGCAAAATTTTGTGCAGTCTCCAGTTATCACCTTGCTGCTGATAAATTGTCCAGGAGCGAATTTTGGCATTAACTGCTGCACTCCAAATCAGCTTATTCCCAATGACTCTCACCCTAACGGGAATCGCTGGCGGTGTATCACTCAGCCACGACATGGTTGGAGACAAAGCGGGTTGATTATAAACAGACGCTTGGAACTTTTCAACTACCCCCAAACGATTTTCATTAAAGATTTTCATATTATAAAAAATATTGCCTAGCGAGAGTTGAGGAGCCAGATTGCGAGTAATATCAACCTGTCGTTCATATTCCAAAAAAGACCAGTCTTTATCATCCAACATACTTAACCGATTGCCGACATAAATATGTCGCTGTTTTGGATTATTATCAGTCCACCATTCCAGGAGAATGGGATAACTTTGGGCTGGGGGGTCAATACGCCAGTACAATTGCGGAGCGATATAATCAATCCATCCCTCTGCTAACCATTTTTTCGGGTCAGCATACAGGGATTCGTATTGATCTAAACCTTTAATTTGAGCGGGTTGTCCGGGGCGGTAAATGCCAAAGGGACTAATACCAAATTTGACCTGTTTCTTTGTGGCGCGAATCCCCGTATAAAGGCGCTGAACCATTTGATTGACATTTTCCCGCCGCCAATCGCCTAGGCTAAGGGTGCCGCCTTTGGCTCGATAAGCATTGTATGTTTTATCATCGGGGAAATTCTCACCGGCGATGGGATAGGGATAAAAATAATCATCCAGGTGAATGCCATCTACGTCATAGCGCCGCACTACATCCATAATTACGTTATAGGTTAAATCTTGAACCACTTTGACACCAGGGTCCATCCACTTCTGATTGCCGTATTGATACACATATTCGGGATGAGTGATGGTAATGTGAGGGGCGACACTGGTGGAATTTTGGGAGGAGGTTTTGGCGCGGTAGGGGTTAAACCAGGCGTGTAGTTCAATATTGCGCTGATGACAAGCCGCGATCGCAAACTCTAAAGGGTCATAATAAGGATCGGGGGCTTGACCTTGAATTCCGGTAAGCCATTCACTCCAGGGTTCTAACGGGGAGGCATAAAACCCATCACCTGTAGGTCGAACTTGCAAGATTAACGCATTTAACTTGAGATTAGCAGCGCGGTCAATAATTTGCAGCAGTTCCCGTTGCTGTTGGGCGACAGACAGTCCCCGTTGCGAGGGCCAATCAATGTTCCAAACGGTAGCTATCCACGCCCCACGAAACTCCCGTTGATGGCTCAGTTTCGCGGTTTTCTGGCGCACGATAATATAGTCTGAGCCAATGGCGTCGAGTTGACCGGTATAGACTAAAGCCTGGTAAATAAACGCGGCGACATCGGCACGAGTTGCTGCTTTGAGGGGGTTGAAACGCTTGACCTGTGGGTAATTCACCACCATATCGGTATTGGTTGCGATCGCAATCCGATCAATAGCATAGCTGGGAATCTCACCAAAATCTTGATAGAGTTCCGGTAGGGCGGCTTTCACCTGTGCTAATCCACTGGTACTTATCTCCAACCCCGCTATCAGGGATACCAACACTTCCACTCTGGCAATACTCGCCTCTGGGCGAAACCGATTTCCCGGATATCCCGACATAAACCCCGTTTGATACGCCTTACTAATTGCGCCAGTTGCCCAATGTTTAGCGGGAACATCGACAAAAGGAACATTAGGGCGTTTACTGGGTTTAGAGAAAGCGTTTTGTAACAAAGCAGCAAACTGCGCCCGACTCATGGGATCATCAGGACGAAAACGCCCATCAGGAAAACCACTAATCATACCTGCTTGGGCTAACCCTTCTATGAATGAACGCGCCCAGTGGTTTTGGATATCGGGGAAACGGGGAGTTGATGCTGCCATTAGGATTCGTCACCTAGAGAGAGAATGCTCGAAGCGTTTGATAGGTAAGGTTCGATGCCTTATCTTGATTATCCGGGACATCGGTATCAACGTCAGCCTCTCGCCCAATTATTTTGCCAGCCTATCTTGTACTAAGTAGGTTGGTGGAAATAAACTCAACTATATTAAGTTATGTAAATAGACCTCAAACCCTTACAAATGACAATAACGTCCACAGCATGATAATAGCTGGCAGCCGCGTCTTCGAGCCGACCCAAGTTATATAAAACAATGTCTTGTTGCGCTGTCTTCGCCGGTTATTTAATCAAGATTTGTTAGATTTATGCTCATACTTTAGATGGGAGAAGTCTGCAAGTCCGCACTGTAGCGCAAGCAAGCTTGGGGGTCGTTAACATTCCTACCATGGGGAGACGTTGAGGAAAATAATAGTTTGTTATTCTCTTCAACAGTAGTAGCATGAAATATCAACAATGGTTATCATCTCCTTGGATTCATCAAATAAATATTCTCCCACCTTCTAGAAGAAAAAATAAATGCCAGGTCACGACATCATCGTTGTTGGAGCCTCCGCCGGCGGGGTGGAAGCGCTGACTAAACTGGTTGCTACTTTGCCTGAAAACCTGCCAGCAGCAATCTTCATTGTCATTCATATTTCACGCCACTTTAAAAGCTTTCTGCCGAATATTTTGAGCAGAAAAACTTCCTTGCCAGTGGCTCATGCTACAGGGAATGAGGAGCTCGTACAAGGGCGCATATACGTAGCCCCTCCGGACTACCACCTGCTAGTCAAACGCGGCTACGTCCGCCTAGTGTACGGTCCGAAGGAGAACGGCTCCCGTCCGGCGGTCGATCCCCTATTTCGCACGGCAGCGAAGGCGTATGGACGCCGAGTGGTCGGTGTGGTGCTATCGGGTACCCTAGACGATGGTACTTTAGGGCTTATGGAAGTGAAAAGCTTTGGCGGTGTGGCGATTGTTCAAGATCCCAATGATGCCCTTTTTTCGGGAATGTCGAAGAGTGCGATCAAACACGTAGATGTTGACCATATCCTGCCGGTGTCGTCAATAGCCTCCACATTAGTGAGTCTAGCCCATGAACCTGTGACTGAGGAAGGAGCAAAAACCATGTCTAGTGAGAACGAGATAGAGATAGAACCCGATATTGTGGAACTCAATGGGGCGGCTATGCGAGAGCGTGAGTTTGGAAAACCTGCAAGCTTGGCTTGTCCGGACTGCGGCGGTATGCTGTACTCTCTAAACGACAAAGGTTTGCTCGAGAGTCAATACAACTGGGGATAGCTTACATTGCCCCCCCAACTGAACACCTGCTGGTCAACCCGAACGGTACCTTTTCTTTCTCTCAGGCAGCATTTGTGGACTTTGATCGCCCCTCTGCCGATCTGTTGTTGCAGTCAGTGGCAGCGACTTTTAAAGAGCGTGCGATCGCGGTAGTTCTTTCTGGTACTGGCAGCGATGGTGCTTTGGGGGTGAAGGCTATTCATAAGATGGGTGGTAAAGTCATCGCCCAGGATGAGGACAGTTGTGAGTTTTTCGAGATGCCGTCTGCGGCAATTCAAACGGGTGCGGTAGATTTCGTTGTGCCGATGAATGCGATCGCCTCCACTCTAGTAAGCTTGGTGATGACAGAATCAGGCAATAGTTAATCTAGCGGTTTTAACGACAATTTTACGCTCTAAGCTGGTTTTCCGAGAAACAGGTTCTCCACCGCAGCAAGCATTA
Organism: Coleofasciculus sp. G2-EDA-02; assembly: GCF_040226375.1. Taxonomy (NCBI): domain Bacteria; kingdom Bacillati; phylum Cyanobacteriota; class Cyanophyceae; order Coleofasciculales; family Coleofasciculaceae; genus Coleofasciculus; species Coleofasciculus sp. G2-EDA-02. The sequence continues at coordinate 4,499 of NZ_JAVKEW010000235.1, forward strand.
TCCCAATTCCAGAATGGAAACATAAGCCACCTTCACTTGTGTAACTCTATTCTTATATTGGCTAATTCTTGGGTTGAATAGTTGTCGGGTGATGATCGGAAAACCGACGTCTTGAGCAGAAGCATATTTGCTGAAAAATACCCTATCTTTAGGCTTAAATTATTGGTTATCACTACTGATAAATGAGCAAATATACTGACAGTCGCTGATCTATCCACAAACAACCTCAACTGAATTTCCCGACTATAAGAAACATCAGTCAATTAACTGGCTGCCAGTTTATTTTTTAAGCGGGTCAATATGTAACTTGCCAGTGCTATAGAGCTGAGAAAAACTTTAGCCTCCCTCTAAACTTAGTCGGTAAGTTAAACGTGCCTTAGCTTACTTACTATTTAATTTTAATAATTTCCTAATGAAATCTATCTAAAGAAATATTAGTTATTAATTGAAATAGAATTACTCCTTTTGGCAGAATATCTATCCAGTTTTTTTCAACCTTCAGTTCTTCTAAATTGGTATCGCTGTTGTAGAAAACGTCTCTACATCAGGACATTCACAAATTGACAATGGATAATGAACAATGGATAATAACCTCTCCTTAAAATAAGAGGATTGAAATTAAGGAAAATCTTTTTTAATTTCTTCGTAAACGAAGAGGTCTTAGACCCAATTAATCAATTGTAAATTATCAATTATTAATTATCCATTGATAAAGAAGATTATAAAAGTGGATTGGGTAGAACTTATAGTCGCGATTCACTGAAGGGGACAGATCTCTCTCCGATAACGACTGGTGCAGTTGCAAGCAGACGCAATTGGTTACCATAAAAGCCCAGCAAAGGTTGGTCTAAACCCAAGGTAGAGAAAGGACTTTGTACAGGTATTTGTACCTTGACACCAATTAGAGACAACCCAATCTCACCTTTACCCTCAAAGGAGAGCAGGTTAGAACCGAGAGCGCTAAAACTGGGTAAACTTAGCGGCTGTCGCCATTGGGGAAGTTGCCAATCGTAGCTAATACTACAGAGTAACTGATCTCCTTGATGCACGTTTACACCAGAGCATTCCCCTAATTCCCACCTAAATTGAGCGAGTTCCTTGGGGAGTCCCCAAATCTCTCGCCCCCCTTCCATCGAATCAGCATTATCGACGTAGATGTGGGAAATCCAAGTACCGAATTTACCCGCATAACGAGTTACAGCACTGACAATAATTAACTCGCTATAGGTTAAGGTGGAACCTAAAGCATAAAACGCCGCGTAAATTCCACCAAGAGTTTTACCGGGTAAAACAGAAATAATTTCCAATTCAGAAGGAACAAACGGGTGCACCTTGGCAATATCAAACAAGTGCAAGGTCTGGATACTGTAGCCTTGCAGTGTCCAAGGAGCTGGAGGATATGCCATCTTAACTAACTTTTTTACAAAAGTGAAAAGGTTTTACCTAAGTAGTCGGACATAAATAAACGGTACTATGTCTTGACCTAAAAAACTTTGGCACCTTGACGCAAAAGGATGTGAGCGATCTTTACAAAGATTTACACAGATAGCCGGATAAATCGGTTGATCTAGATGAATCTTGATGCCCAGAATAATTGTTATGACTGCGCCAAACCTCTATCAAAAGTTGTAAGTAGGAATCTAATGTTAAGTTGGATTGTATTCGTGAATACAAACAGATTCTAGGTTGTTCTTCCTTCAGATATAGAGACGGATAGGCTATGACTATCCTACAGAAAGAGGCACTTGCTTATCTCAATTTTTTACTATGATTTTAGTCTGGAATAGTTAGCTAGGCTAAACCAACGAAACCCGCTAACGCGGGTTTCAAAGTTTCACACCCCTTAGTTTTTTTCATTTCCTTGTCAAGCGGACTTTGTTAGTAGTGGCGTGGTACACCTAATTTGGTAGATTAGCTTGGGTTTGTAGTAAGTTTAATCGCTTGGGTTTAATTTTACACAGCTAACTTAGGTTTTATTAGCTTTATTTTTGCTAAAGAAAAACCACCAAAGTTCTGTACCAATTAACGCTAAACCGCCTAGGGTGACACCGACTTTTAGCGGTAACGATTGCTCAATTCGGCGGAATTGACTGGTCTGCTGGGACTGATGTTCTGACATTTCAGCCGTGGCTGGATTGGCAGCGACTCCGAATAGAAGTCCTAAACTAATCAGATAAGCTAAGGTTTTGGGTTTGGTTAACATTGTTTTGATTCCTCCTAGATTAGTAAGTGGCGACCAGATAAAGTTGAGGTTATTCTGGTTGTTTATTGATATTATCGGGTCGCCAATACAGGATTTCACTGATAATTGGGTGTATCCTACTTAGCAGGATGAGTGATGATTTTGGGCTGGAAATTCCGCAGCCTTAAGGCATTAGTTACCACGGAAATAGAACTCAGCGCCATTGCTCCCCCGGCTATAATTGGATTCAGTAATACGCCAAATAAGGGGTAAAGAATTCCTGCCGCGATGGGAATTCCTGCCGTGTTGTAAATAAAGGCAAAGAAGAGATTTTGGCGAATATTTCGCATCGTGGCGTGGCTGAGTTGAATCGCGGTAACAACCCCATTTAAGTCACCGGAAATCAGGGTAATATCACTGGCGGCTATGGCGACATCTGTACCCGTACCAATGGCGATTCCTACATCGGCTTGGGCTAAGGCTGGGGCGTCATTAATTCCATCGCCTACCATGGCAACAATACGGTTTGAATGTTGGGTTTTGGGTTTTGAATTCGGTGTTTTCTTGATGTCTTCGGTTTGCAAAGATCGGATGACGGCGGATTTCTGATCCGGGCGCACTTCGGCAAAGACGTGCTGGATACCCATTTCTCGTGCGATCGCGTCTGCTGTTTGTTGATTATCTCCTGTGAGCATCACCACTTGCAACCCTAGGCGTTGCAGTTTCTTTACCGCCTCAACAGAGGAGGGTTTTAAGGCATCAGCAATGCCCACTAATCCCTCAACCTTACCATCCACGGCAATCCAAGCGGTGGTTTTTGTCGCGGCTTCCCAGGTTTGTTTCTGGGTTTGGAGGGATTGGGTATTAATTTCTAGGGCATCCATCCAGCGTTGAGTACCAATTTGAATCAAGTGATTTTCTACTGTTCCTTGCACCCCCATTCCCGCAACGGCTTCAAAGTTTTGGCCATCGGGTAAGGGGAATTCAACACCTTGAAGTTTGGCATAATCAACGATGGCTTCGGCTAAAGGATGTTCCGAAAGTCTTTCCACGGCGGCGGCTAATCCTAGGAGTTTTATTTCATGATGATCCGCTGTTCCTTTTACGGTTACATAATCAGTTACACTGGGTTTGCCTTGGGTAATCGTGCCAGTTTTATCCAAAACAATTGCCTGAAGTTTATGGGCGAGTTCTAAGCTTTCTCCGCCTTTAATTAAAATGCCATTTTCTGCGCCTAATCCGGTGCCAACCATAATGGATGTCGGGGTAGCTAATCCCAACGCACAGGGACAAGCGATAATTAAAACCCCAACGGTAGTAATCGTGGCAAGGGTAATATTACCCATAATATTAAACCAGATTACAAAAGTCGCGATCGCAACGGCAATCACAACGGGTACAAACCAGCCAGTGACTTGATCTGCGAGTTTCTGAATCGGGGCTTTTGACCCTTGCGCCTCTTGCACTAATTTGACAATTTGCGCCAATACGGTATCTTTCCCCACTCGTGAGGCGCGGAATTTGAAACTCCCGGTTTTATTAATCGTGGCGCCAATCACTTCATCTCCCGCTTGTTTTTTTACCGGGATGGGTTCTCCAGTTACCATGGATTCATCGATGGTAGATACACCATCAACCACTTGCCCATCGACGGGAATCTTTTCCCCTGGACGGACTACAATAACATCACCGACGATAACCTGTTCAATGGGAATATCAACTTCTTCACCTTTACGAATTACCCGCGCTGTTTTCGCTTGTAATCCCATTAACTTGCGAATCGCTTCTGAGGTTTGACCCTTCGCCCGATTTTCCAACAGTCGCCCCAATAAAATGAGGGTAATAATCACGGCGGCGGGTTCATAATACACATCTGGTGATAATCCTTGAGTGATTAAAAAGCCAGGGAAAAGGGTAACAAACAGAGAATAGAAATAGGCGGAACCTGTCCCCAGCGCCACCAGAGTATTCATATCCGCGCCATGGCGTTTAAAGGCTTTCCATGCGCCGACAAAGAAGGATTGACCGCACCAAAAGAGTACAGGTGTACTTAAAACCAGTTGAACCCAAGCATTATGCAGCCAGGAGGGAAAGTAGGGAATGTGCAATCCTGTCATCGCCGGAAGTGAACCGACGACGAGGATGAGGCTGATAACGCCGCTGACGATAACTTTACGTCTGAGATCCCGTTGATGGGCTTCCCGTGCGGTTTTTTCGGCATCGGTGTCTTCACCCATTCGGGTGGTATCTAAGGGTTGCGCCCCATATCCCGCATCGGCGACGGCTTTTTGGATGGTGTCTAAGTTTGTCGCCTTGGGATTATAGGTTACAGAACCTTGTTCCATGGCAAAGTTAACATTACACTCAACAACGCCAGGAACGTTTTGGATGGCTTGTTCAATGGTGGTGGCGCAAGAGGCGCAACCCATTCCTTGTAGTCGTAGATGGCTAGTTTCCATAGTTGACTCCTGATAGTAGCAGTTTGGGAAGTTTGGCGGGCGGGGGTGCGGGGGGGCGATGGCAGGTTTTAAGGTCTTAAGGGTGTTATATATATAGGATAAAGTCTCCATTAGACTGGAGAGTCAAGGTGGATTGTGTAGGGGCGGGTTTTACTACTACCTTTTCGGTTGCACCTAGATGTGACTAAACCCGCCCCGATGCAGTGGGAGAGTGGGAGATTGTGTAGGGGCGGGTTTTACTACTACCTTTTCGGTTGCATCTAGATGTGACTAAACCCGCCCCGATGCAGGTTTCTAGGTCCTCCCGTGAAAAGTTAGATGGGGGAGATGGCAACAAGGAGATGGGGTGGGCTAGGATGGTTGTACTGCAACCTGATGTGTTGAGTTTGAAGCATGATCAGGTCAATGTTTTGGGGTGAAATCCGAGAGGGGGTAGGTGTTTTTTTGGGCGAGTCTGATTTTCGGGCTGTATTCCTTGTCTCATCTAGGTTTGAGGGCATTTGCCTCAGAGAGAGGTTCTCGGAAACGCTGAAAGCTTTACTGGGACTGGGTTTGAATGGGTTTGTTTTTGGATACCTCTTGTCGGCTGAAGCTGGAAATGATATATTTAACGGAGTCTCTCGGATTTGTACCTTGAAAACTAAATACAGTAAGCGTTTCAGAGGCCGGCAGTCGAAATCCCCCTGAATCCCTATCAGGGATTGAAACCATAAAAACCCCCTGTCCAGGCTTGACCATTATGGTCGAAATCCCCCTGAATCCCTATCAGGGATTGAAACCCATTTCTAGGCTCGTACATCGTAACGTATTCGGTCGAAATCCCCCTGAATCCCTATCAGGGATTGAAACTAACAAAATGGCTACAAATAAATGGCTGATTCTATTGAGTCGAAATCCCCCTGAATCCCTATCAGGGATTGAAACAAAGATAAGAATGAACTACCCAGACCTACTTTGTAGAGGTCTGGGTTTCTACAACCAGACCAGCAGGACTGTGTTTCTGACGCTTCATCTGACCTAGTTGCTTCATGCTTCCCGTTCGTTTCCGCTCACGGGTTTCTGAAGTAGAGCTAGAGCCATCTGCGTCTACGAGGCTCGTTCCAAACCCCGGTAGAATTCCTAACGCCCACAAAAGCATTACTAATGCTGCGGCTAAATCCCTATCCATCGTGAATCCACATTTATGGCAATGGTGAACTCTTTCGTCTAAGGTCTTTTTCTGCTGATTTCCACAGTTAGGGCAGGTTTGGGATGGTTTCACCTTGCGAGTAGGAACCTCTATAAAAACCCCGCCAGCGTCTTTTACTTTATATTCAATCGCTGACCTTAGCATTCCCATGCCTACGTCTAAGATGGATTTATTTAGCCCAGCTTTTTGTTTTTTGCGTTTGCCTTTTTTGGAAGAGCGGGTCATTTTCGAGACTTCTAGTTTTTCCGTAGCAACGAAGCTATTACAGCGTACAATGTCTGTTGCTACTTGGTGTACCCAGTTTTGGCGCTGATTAGCTACTTTACGAGTTACCTTGCTAATTTTTGCCTGGGTCTTTTTCCACCGACTAGAGCCTTTCTGTTTCTTCCTTCTATTGGGAGCCGTTTTACGACGCTTCCCAATAGAAAGATGTTTAATCTTTGCTTCAGCTTTTCGCAAAAACTTAGGGGCTTCAATAAAAGAATGGTTTTCCCCATCAGTTATCGCCAACGCTGACTTGCAACCAAAGTCAATGCCAACTGAACCAAAATCTGTTTGTCTTGTCGCTGCCTGCAATTCAGTTAAATTAACGGTTATGCTAGCGTACCATTTTCCATGACGGTAGACAATGGTGCAGGTTGTCGGAGTCCCCCAAATCCGGGCTTTACCACGCATCTGGATTGAGCCAATTTTAGCTAACTCCAGATAACCATTGTCGCCCCTTGTGTGTACCTTCCAACCCGTTTTACTCGGATAAGTCCAACCAGAATAATGCTTGATTGACTTGTATTTAGGACGTTTAGCTAACCCCTTAAACCAGCGATTAAATGCGTAATCAACACGCTTTAAAGTGGCTTGCAAGGTCATGCAGTTACATTCCTTATACTCTGTCCAAACTTTTTTAAAAGCAGGTAAAGAGTTTTGTTGCTCAAAATAGTCAACCCGATGGTTAAACTTTTGGTACTGAGTGAACCGATTGCAAATAGCAGCGTTGTACAAGTCTTTGTGTAACTTACGGTGATACCGCAATGTCTGCTCTTGCTGTTTATTGGGGTATAGCCGAAAAGTTACACGTCGAACTGGCATTTGCTGAAATCTTAGTTATCCTATATGTATGTACTCACAGGATAACACTGAATCCGGAAAATGGCTAGAACGAATAAGGTAATTGTCAGACTGACCGACAAAGAGAAAGAGAAAATTAAGAAAGAATCTGATAGGCTAGGTGTCTCAATGTCAGAAATTGTCCAAGACTGGATTAAGCAACTACCAGACTAAGTATATTGGGAATCTCCGTCCCTCCGATTAAGAGCTATTCCTCCCCACCCTGCTAGCGAGTCGTGGTGGGGACTCTCGCGAACCTGTTGAAACCGTAGGGGCACGGCAATGGTGCCCCTACAATTGTTGTTATAATTCCCCTGAACTTTATATTAGGCGTTTAGACTAGGGCAGCGCTCGGTCAACATTTCACCTACAATTATTGGAATTTCCGTGAATTCCTATGAGGGATAAAAATTAGCGCCGGGAATGCGATCGCGTTTGAAACCAGATAATAATTCCCATACTCAGCACCATAAGAGAAATAGTACACTCATTAAGAACCTCAAACAAACCCTGGCGAATGGAATTCGCGGAACCCTAAAAACGAAGTTCGCCTACGCGGACTATCCGAAAAATCAAGGGTTGTGAAACCCGCGCAGGCGGGTTTAGTTTGTGTAGCTGCGGTTTTAACCGCCCAATTGAGAATGGTGCTTAACTATACCTTATCTCTCCGCGATCGCTGGGTGATATGTTTTAACCGCCTAATTGAGAATGGTGCTTAACCATCACAAAGATTGTTGAAATCCAGCCGTAACCCTAAAATCAGGAGACTCCTCACTTAAACCAACCCCAACCCCAACCGATAACACATTCAGAGGTGTCAGTTGATAGCGAACCCCCAACTCCAGCAGAAACGCTTCCTTATCCTCTTCTAATTCCTGCTCATAAACAAAATCCGTCAGCAGCAGCGCTTCTGAATTTAGACGGCGACTATACCCCAAAACACCAGACAAGCGATCGCGGCGTTCCCCATCTTGGCGCTGATCATTTAAACCATAAGCCACATTCAAATGTAGGCGATCTAAATTTGCCCCGGTTCCTAATGTTTTCGTCGCAATTAACTTCAACGTCGGATCAACTCCCGCACTATCATTACCCGTCGGTAGATCCGCACTCAAAGACGCCGCAAACGCAGGTGTTTTCAGCGTTTCTGTATTGAAATTATAAAACACTTCCACACCCACATCCCCGATACCATCCTCCTGCGATCCAAATTCAAAGGGAACAGTAATTTTCCCTTGCCAGTTGGGGGCAAAGCCATACTCCAAGCGCGGTTCCAGGATAAACTGATCCTCGCCATCCGCCGCGCGATCGTATCGGAATTGTCCCTGAATTTCTAATCCTTGATCAGGAACCGGATAGGCATCTTCAACTTCAATCGGTAATCCTTCTTCTAAGTTGAAATGGTCAGAGGCTTGTGCGGTTGATTGCCCAAATGTTGCGATGGTTAAAATGATAACAGTTAAACCCGTAAGCGGCTGCAATGAATGTTTCATTTTTCTCACTCCTAATACTATAAATTCAAACCCAACTTTAGGGTGTTTTAGCGAAGCGTAACGCACCATTGCTCAAAGCGTTGGGGGTTTACGAATCTCGCCTAAACTCAACACAATCTATTGAAACAGGTGCAAAGTATCAGTTAAAACTGGGATATTGTCGCCTTTATTCGCCCTTTTGTAGAGACGTGCCGGTGGAACGTCTCTTAAAAGTTTGTCGTGGGTGATATCAGCATTTATACCAAATCCGGGTTAGCTACCCCCGTTATAACCTAGTCCGCGTAGGCGGACGAAAGTTTGTGTAGCAGCGATTTCAATCGCCGTGGCAGAAGGGGGTAATAAAGGCGGATTTGGTATTAGTTCCACCGGAACCTCTCTTAAAAGTTTGTCGTGGGTGATATCAGCATTTATGGCGAATACAGCACAACGGCGAACCTAAAGAGCCTACTCTAAAAATGTTTGTGCTGATGGCTCACTCCCCATCGGAATCGGTTCAACATCAGGTAAATTGCCATACTTTTCCTGCCAACCTTTCAGCATTGCCTCTATCATCATTGGATTAACTTTACCCGGTGCCATCATCTCAGGAGACATCGGCATATTTGGCATAATTTCCATCATCGCATCCATAAATGAACCCGGCATTTCACCCGATTGTATTCCCGGAGTCAGTTTCAGTTTCAACTGTGCCATTAACTGTTGATGCATCTGATGCATTTGAGGACTCATCTCACCATGATGTCCATGGGAATCCATCTGACTATGATCCATCTGGGAATCCATTTCACTATGATCCATCTGGGAATCCATACCCCCATGGTGCTGCATCATCATTGGCATCATCTCTGCCAACATTTCCATCATCATTTGTGCCATCGCACCATCTGAACTTTTAATCCAATCATCATAAACTAACGGATTTAAATCAGGCTTAGGTGTGGTAAACTTCCGCACTAATTTCTCATCCCCTGGCTGATAACTCATCGCATCCAAAACCCGATTCAATTCAGCACGTTTTTGCTCAATTGTCCACCCATCGTAAGCAAAAATATCATAAGTAATGCCATGGAGCATGTGTAAATTATCAAAAACATTCGCCGTTTCCGGAGAAAGACGACTGTAACGGGGTGAGCCTTCTCGACTTAATATCATCCGCATCGGGGGATTGGGAACAACTTGGGAACTAAACAAATCTTCCATTTTCTGGATCATCTTGTCCTGTTCCTGATCATTTCCGCCAATCATCATCGACTCATAAATCGCTGGATGCCACCAATGAGCGGCATAGAAAAAGTTATTATTTTTCGGATAATAATTCCGAGTTAGGCTAAAGTAGGGCTTCATCATTACCCCAGCGCGACGCATGGTTACATCTAGGGGTGCGGGACTCAAAGCAATGTCTTTATAGGTGGATTTATAATAGTCATAAGCTTCTTTGAGTACCTGTTCTTTTTCATTCCAAGGAATATCTGAATCTGCCATGATATCCTCAGTCATTTCGTGGAGTAAATGCACGGAGTCAATGGTGCGGAAGAGTCGCCACGTTGCACGCGCTGTATAAGGCGCATATAATTCCATCGTTGGCTCAATCCGGGGTGGATTTTGGTAAAACGCCAGAACTTCCTGGTAAAGCTTCGTATCTTCTTCACCATGACGCTGGAAGGGAGTTAAAAGCAAAACATCATGGAGCTTGCTATGTGCAAAATGCAGCGCACTAGCGACTCGGTAACTGCGTCTGTGGCGGTTATAGAAGCTGAGGCGGTAGGGAGTGCGGGGATGAGCCACGGCGTTGCGCTGCTGTGCCATGATCGGCTTGGGTGCAGAGCCGATGATTAAGGTTGTCGCGATCGCGAGTGCGCTAAGTTGTTTGATATATCGATTTCCCATAGTAGCTATCTGCTGAACAGGTCTAAGGTTTCATCCAACTCTCTGTCCAAAATGATTTCTGGATATTTCTTAGTTTGACAGAAAAATATGAAATCAAGATGAAATCTTTCTGATTAGGGATGATCAGCTGTCATGGATTTAAATTGGGTAACGTTAACGACTACCTCTAATCACTGCGCTTTCAAATTCCTCCAGATCCAGTAAAAGAACCATAATTTTTTAATTTCTTCGTAAACGAAGAGGTCTTAGACCCAATTAATCAATTATCAATTATCAATTATTAATTATCCATTGATAAACCTATTCAGTAGAAACGCCCCTGAGGACATTTCTACTGAAGTCAGCAAAGCGGTTCTTTACTAGCCGATTTTACCATTTATTCAGGAGTTCTTCGCCAATCCGTTTAGGTTGACCAGGGTACTATTCCCCAAACAAACTCTTAATCGCATCTCCCAGATTTTGAGAAGCCTCTTCCATATCCGAACCTGCATCTTCGGCGCGATTTTTAAGGCGACCTGTATCTTGTTCCGCCCGCCCTTGAGCTTGCTTTGCTGAACCTTTAACGTCTTCTTTGGCTTTGCCCACATTTCGTTCTACGGTGCCGATGTCTTCTTTGGCTTTCCCTTGAATTTGGTCGCTGGTTCCAGAACCGAATACTTGATCAACTGGGTTACTATCGGCAAGGATAAACGGTGTCGTTTTTACGGTTAAAGCCTGGGCTTTTGGCGTTGCATTAAAAAATGCGCCTGTCCAAGTTAATGTCACTAACACTAGAGAAAAGAGTGCGGGTAGGAGTTTCATCACGACTTTTCGAGTATTTTTGATCATGGATTTAGTTTTCATGGTTATTTTTTGAAGGTTTGGCATTCTGAAACTATAACAGGGTGGCTGATTATTCGGGTTCCTTCATTAGACATAAATTTTTATTGCCTATTTAGATCTTCCTCTTCCCTTATAGATCCCCCTTCCGTCCCCCTATAGATCCCCCTTCCGTCCCCCTTTTAGATCCCCCTCCCGTCCCCCTTTAGATCCCCCTCCCGTCCCCCTTTAGATCCCCCTCCCGTCCCCCTTAAAAAGGGGGAAGCCATAGGATGCTTCGCTCTTGTTGCACGGGGAAGCCAGAGGATGCGGGAGCTTTTTTTGCACGGGGGAAACCAAGGAAAAGCAGATGTTGCGGTAGTTTTGGGTATTAAACGCTTTTAGGTAACCGAATTGTAAACTGGCTTCCCTTACCTGATTCACTGTGTACCTGAATAGTACCCTGATGAGCTTGGGCGATCGCACGAGCAATCGATAACCCTAACCCTGAACCTCCCGACACCCTGGCGCGATCGCTATTGATTCGATAAAATCGGTCAAAAATGTGCTTCTGATGTTCAGGTGCAATGCCAATTCCTGTATCCTGGATGTGAATCAACACCCACTGATCCCGGCAATCCAGACTAACCTTAACCTGACCCCCAGCGGGTGTATAATGCAGCGCATTCACGACAATATTAAATATCAGTCGATAAAGCTGTTCTTCATCTCCTAAAACCTGGATGGGTTGATCAACCTGAATATCTGTGGTTAACTTAATCTGCTGGGTCATAGCGAGGGCGGCGAGTTCTTCTTCAATATCATTGAGCAAGTCTTGTATACAGCAAAGATGCCATTGATTGTGTTGAATTTTTCGATCTAAACGAGACAACAGCAATAAATCACTCACCAGTTGAGATAATCGATAATTTTGACGTTCAATAACCTGCAACGTCTCGCGACTCTCAGCTTCTGAGATACAAGCCAGTCGGAGAACCGATTCAACGGTGGCTCGAATCGCCGCTAAGGGTGTCCGCAATTCGTGAGCAGCATCGGCGGTAAATTGTTGAATCTGCTGGTAGGATTGGTAAATCGGGCGCATGGCTAACTCGGCTAGCCACCAGGCGGCGACACCGACGAGCAACATAGCCAAAGGTAACCCCAGTAACATCATGATTCTGACTGAGGCGAGATAATCATCAAAATCTGCTAGAGAACGACCAACCTGGAGATATCCCCAAAGCTCATTGGTTGGGGTATCCAAGGCTAAAACCAGGTGTCGGTAGCGTAAGCCTGACGTATCCTTAAGGGTGAGTAAGCTTTGTTCTGTGGCGTTTTCAGGGATTAACTCAGTAGACAATTGCTGGGGTGGTGATCCCGATTGAGCAATCAGTTGTCCAGACTTATCGAAGAAGCGGATAAAATAATCGCCTTGATGAATCGCACTCAAACGATGAGCAGGTGAAGTATGTCTCTCGGCTGTACAAAACTCCCCCAAGGTAGATTGAGTCTGATTATCCACCGTGCGATCGCGCATTAAACACAGGTTGGGTAAACGTCGCTTTGCGGCTGTTTCCAGACGCCCCGGTTGTCTTAATGTCGGTTCTAAACTATCATGCAACATCCCCGCCACTGACTTCAACTCTTGATTAGCACTAACGCGATGAGCATGAGCAATCGCCTCATACACCCCGAAACCCGAAACACCCAAAATTAAACCCATAACGCCAGCATACCAACCAGCCAGTCGCCACCGAGTTGAGCGGAATAATTGATTTTGATTCATCTGATCAGGGAGATGGGGTGTAGGGGTGTAGGGGCGGGTTTCACTATTATCGTTTCTTTTGCACCCGGATGTGACTAAACCCGCCCTTCTAGGTAAGCAAGGAAGCTAACAAATGACGGAATAAATGTTCTACGTTCACAAATTGACAATGGATAATGAACAATGGATAATGACCTCTCCTTAAAAGAAGAGGATTGAAATTAAGGAAAATCTTTTTTAATTTCTTCGTAAACGAAGAGGTTTTAGACCCAATTAATCAATTGTCAATTATC
>NZ_JAVKEW010000236.1:0-26117 GCF_040226375.1 Coleofasciculus sp. G2-EDA-02
ACCTACAAAATCTGTTTCTCATATTATTATTATACCTAAGATTAGAAAGAAAAGCAACTAAAGTTGCTAAACTAAACACATTGCTCGGTTTCATCCCTCGGATAAATCACGAGGGCTTTCACCATCGCTTATGACGTAAAAATTCGTAGGGGAGAAGCATTCGCGTCCAGATGTCTCGGTTTTCTACCAAAGTCCCGGCGCGAATGCTTCGCCCAGACCCAAATCAACCAGACGTTCCCCATTCCCTGTTCCCCGTTCCCTGTTCCCTGACAAATGACAAATGACAACTGGCTAGAAATTGGTAAAATTATTGCCCCTCAAGGGTTAAAAGGAGAATTGCGCGTCTATCCTAATTCTGATTTTCCCGAACGCTTCGAGAAACCGGGACAACGTTGGTTAAAGCAATCTAATGATAGCCAACCGCAACCCGTGGAATTATTAGGGGGACGTTACATTGCCAATAAAGGGATCTATATAGTAAAACTTACTGGCGTGGACAACCGGGAAAAAGCCGAAGCCTTGCGGAATTCAACCCTATTGGTTCCAGAAAGCGATCGCCCGGAGTTGGGGGAGAATGAATACCATGTCCTAGATGTGCTGGATTTAGAGGTTTTCCACCAGTTAACTGGGGAAGCTGTCGGTGTCGTGGTGGATGTAATTCCGGCGGGAAATATGCTTTTAGAGGTCAAACTCCACCAGCAACCTGAACCAACGCCAGCTCAACCAGAATCGCCACTCCCGAATAGAATTAGTAAGCAACGTAAAGCTAGGAAAAAACCAGCTAAGCCAGTAACGGTTTTAATTCCTTTTGTTGATGAAATTGTCCCAGTAGTAGACCTTCAAAATCGTCGGATTGAGATTACACCGCCTCAGGGTTTGCTATGATTTTTTTTACTGAAATATTTCTTTGAAAGGCAATTCGCTTACCTTCGCTTCTCTACTGTAATAGGTTCTCCTTTAAACAACGCCATCATCTATCGTACCCCGATATAGCAAAAGGCTCAAAACGTTTAAATCTGTTGCCGTACCCAAGCTCGAAACCTTTGCTCGGCTTCTACTTCATCTTGTTGTGCTTGACGCAAGAAAATCATAGAGGCGTTCTTTGGGAACAAACGGAAAAGTTAGGCTAGACTCCACTTCCTGATATTGTCCGCCTTGCCGTTGATAAATTCGCCAGATTCGTCCATTATAGCGCCAAAATTCCGGTACTCCCAGATAGCATAGAGTTGTAACTTGTCAATATCAGTATGGATAAGGTAAATTATATAATACTAAATCTGGGTTTTCTACCCCCGTTATCATTCAGTCCGCGCAGGCGGACTTGGTTTGTGTAGCAGCGATTTCAATCGCCATAGCTGTCATGGGGTTCCTTTAGTTCTAATTAAAAAGATCGCGGTTTGGGAGTAGACAGAACCAACAGAAATTCAACCAACGACAGTAGTACAGGACTAATGGGACGAATCACCCATTGAAATAAGACATCCGCGATCGCAGTTTTCCGAGGACGATCAAGTAAGAATGTCGCCACAATAATTGCCGCGATCGCAGCGAGGCTAGTCACCCAGAAGAAGGGGGCAAAACTGCCAAAAATAGCTTTTAATCCCCCGGCGGTAAAAATACCTGCCAATCCCCCAATCCCAAACGCCGTAAACATTAACCCATAGTTACTAGGGTAATTATCCAGATGGAAAAAACTTAAAGTTGCGGCTGGGGCGACGGCTAACCAAGCCCCTAAACAAAACCAAAATAGAGAAAATGCGACTAAAAAATTGACTGGCTCACCCTGACTCGTATTCAGCATGATAATTGAGGCAATCAAAATCAGCACATTAATTAAGATAATCGTTAACTTCGGCTTAAGCCGATCATTTAACCACCCAAATAAAGGACGCCCAATACCATTAAATACGGCAAATAAGGGAACAGCTAAAGTGAGAGCTTCCGGTTCTAGTCCGGCGATTTCCAGCCCAATTTGAGCCGTGGTAGCAATGGCTGTGAGTCCAACGAATGTACCGATAATATAGCAACTCCAAAGCCCATAAAACGTCTGGGTTTGCACCATCGGCAAATTGAGGACGCGATCGCGTTCACCATCACCCCCTGTTCCGGTTTCAGGTGGCGTCCAACCCGCAGGTTTCCAACGCGGTGGTGGCATTTTCAGAGTTGTAGATATTACCAAAATAATTGCCGTAAACGCAATCCCTAAGATAATAAACGTGGTACGAATCCCCAAGGAGGGAATACCAAGTTGGGCGTTTCCCCGAATCAGATTAAAAGCTAAGGGGGCGGTTAGCAACGGCGAAAGACCAAAACCCACCACCGTCATCCCCACAGCAAACCCTTTGCGATCGGGAAACCAGCGGGCGGCGACAACAAGGGGGACTCCATAAGTCATCCCCACGCCAATCCCAGTAATTAAACCATAGCTAATCACCAACAGGGGTAAATTAGTAACTTGACTGGACAAAAGATAACCAATTCCCACAATAATTCCGCCGATACCCGTGAGAATTCGGGGACTACAGCGATTCATATACAATCCAGTAATTGGCATAACGATTGTAAACGTTACCCCTAATACTAGAAAAGGAAGCAGAATGGCTCCGGGTTGGGTGTTCAACTCCTCCTCAAAAGGACCGCTGAAGATACTCCAAGAATAGACTGTTCCCAAACAAAGTAATACGATTAACCCCAGAGGAATGAACAGCCACCTACCTAATTCCGGTTGCAGTCCATAAGGTTTAGCCTCGTCCGGGAATTCAAATAAATTAATTCTGTCCATCATAAAAAATCAACGGCACGTCTGTCATCAAATGAATGATTTAGTCGTTTTTTATCAGGCTATCCGGCAATAAATAAATTAAGTTTAGCCGCAGGAGATGATCTGTAAACCAATAGAACAATTGAAAAATCCAATCATTACGATAAGAAAATCCAGGGTTATACTTAAATTTTGACCCTAACTTCTGTACAGACGGCAAAATCGCCCCCTTTAGTTAAACCTTCTCAGCCCAATCTCTGTCATCATAGTTCAATCATCCTCAAGTTCCGCGAAGAACCGCGATTACCTTTGATAACTGGCAAAGGAGATTTGACTCATGATAAATTACTCGTTTACGGATACAGAACGTTACCAGATGACGGGACTCGTCGATTATGCCAACTTATATTCACTTCCCGAACTGTGGCAGAAAACCGCAATCCTTTTTAAAGACATTGTGGCACTTAGCGATCCTCATGCCAAGCCCAGCTTGACTTTAACTTATCAGCAGTTATATCAAGAAATTCAGCAATTTGCTATAGGAATTCAACGGTTAGGAATCCCCCAAGATGAGACAGAAAACATCCCTTGTCGTGTGGCTTTATTTGCCGATAATAGTCCACGTTGGCTAATTGCCGATCAAGGAATTATGCTTGCTGGTGCGGCAAATGCTGTGCGATCAGCTACCGCCGATCGCGAGGAATTGTTATATATCCTCAAACACAGTGGTAGCATCGGCTTGGTGGTCGAAAATCTGAAAACCTATCATCATCTTTGCCCAGAATTATATCAATTTTCTCTGCAATGGGTTGTGTTGTTATCTGATGAAACTGTCGATACCACATTGCCTTTTAAACAACTGAACTTCGGTCAACTCATGACCCTCGCCTCAAAGCATCAGTTACAATCCATCCCCGCCAATCACCAAACCCTAGCCACCTTAATTTACACATCAGGAACAACGGGTCAACCTAAAGGAGTGATGCTGACTCATGGTAATTTAATTCATCAACTGGTTGCTGCATCAGCGATTATTCAACCCTCAGTCGGCGATCGCACGTTGAGCATTCTACCAACCTGGCACAGTTTTGGACGTATTGGCGAATACTTTACCCTCAGCCAAGGTTGCACGCAAATTTATACCAATCGCCGCTATCTTAAGCAAGACTTACAAGCATTTACACCCCAATATATGGTCGGAGTCCCTCGTTTATGGGAATCTATTTATGAAGGTATCCAAAAGTCCTTCCGGGATAAACCTCCCCGGATGCAAAAATTAATTACTAACTTTTTGGCTATCAGTAAACAGTATATTAAAGCGGTTCGCCTCTGTAAAGGATTGGATTTGCAAAATTTAAGTCCTTCACGTTCCGAATTAGTTAAGGCGTGGATCAAGACTATATTACTATCCCCCCTGCACTTTTTAGGCGAGATGATTGTTTACAAAAAAATCCAGCAAGCAACGGGCGGGAAGGTGAAACAATTAATCTGCGGTGGCGGTTCTTTGGCGCAACATTTAGAAGACTTTTTTGAAATTGTGGGAATTGAAATATTAGTGGGTTACGGATTGACTGAAACCTCCCCTGTACTCACGGCGCGGCGTCAGCATAAAAATCTGCGGGGGACTTCCGGATTACCTTTAACTAACACCGAAATCAAAATTGTTGAATTGGAGAATCGAAAGACTTTACCCCCAGGAAAACCCGGTTTAGTCATGGCGAAAGGACCCCAAGTCATGCAGGGATATTACTTAAATCCCCAAGCCACGAAAAACGCGATCGATAAGGATGGGTGGTTTGATACGGGTGACATTGGTTGGTTAACGCCAGATAATCAGCTTGTGTTAACTGGGCGAGCAAAAGATACAATTGTTTTGACTAATGGGGAAAATAAAGAACCTCAACCTATTGAAGATGCTTGTCTACGGAGTCCTTATATTGACCAAATTATGCTAGTGGGTCAAGATCAGAAATCCTTGGGTGCTTTAATTGTCCCCAACTTAGAGGCGTTGGAACAGGAGTTAGTCAATACGGGTTTAGGCGACTTACAGACAACGGTTCCTAAAAATGAGTCCCCAACCAATCAAGCGGTTGAGGGAACAATTGATTTGAATAGTCCAATCGTGCGAAATTTATTTCGCCAAGAGTTAAATCGACAAGTACGCGATCGCACAGGTTATCGTTCAGATGATCAGATTACCCACTTTGAGCTAATTGAAGAACCATTTACCATAGAAAATGGTCTATTAACCCAAACGCTCAAAGTTCGCCGTAATGTTGTGGCAGATCGTTATCGCGATCGGATTCATCAGATGTTTACTTGATTAACTGATCTTCTTTCTTTGTGGGATCAATAGGTGTCGGTTGGGGTGGTGTCAGAATACCGACTTGGATTGGGCCTTGAGCCTATCTGTGGGTAGAGATTTCAATTTTCTTTCAACTCTGGGTCATCAGTATCACCAAACAGGAGTGCGATCGCGCGAGTTGATTCAAACTCTTGGCTCAATACAATCACAGACATGGTCATGGGAATACCGAGTAGTGCGCTAGGAATACCCCACACCCAACCCCAGAATACAATCGACAATAGCGCCACAAAGGGTGAAAGCTTGAGGGTACGTCCCTGGAGGATCGCTAGGATCGTGGCAATGATCGCCAGTAGGATTTGAATCGTTTTTCCCGATACGCGCATAGGCACTGCTTGAGCGATCTCACTATTGTTGGCAACGATGCCTTCCCCTGTCATCTACCTCAAGACTTGAGTTGAAAATGCTGATGCTGTAAGTATCTCAGTCGAATGTATCAGGGATAGCTCCCGAAAAGCGCAGGAATTCGTTACAATGTATGTTGAGACTCAAAGCGGTGACTACGTTTGTTTTCAGTATTCATAGGTTTTTCCCCTAAAGTATTGACAGGCTGTTCTCCGAAATCTTGGCTCTCGACACACTTTCTGATTGGGGAGAACATCAATCGATGTCAATTTATGTAGGCAATCTCGACTACTCCGTTACCTCGGAAGACCTTTCCGAAGTCTTTGCCGAGTACGGTACTGTCAAGCGGGTTCATTTGCCGACTGACCGCGAAACCGGCCGCCTGCGGGGGTTTGGCTTTGTGGAAATGGGGACAGAAGACGAAGAAGCCTCAGCAATTTCTGAGCTAAATGGCGCTGAATGGATGGGTCGTGAACTTAAGGTCAATCAAGCGCGACCTCGTGAAGATGGTGAAAAAAGAGGCTCTTTTGGTGGTGGTGGCGGTCGTAGAAACAACCGCTTCTAAACTTTGAGTTGACTTTGGCGCTTATGTGTGAATCTACAGAAGCGTTTTGTTGTATTGATGGAGACATCCGAAATGGCTAAACGCCGCAATTTGAAAAAAGAGAAAGCTTCTCGCAACCAAGCTTATGCTCGACAGTTTCGCAAGAAGTCATCATCTTCTTCTTTCTCAAGAAACAAGCGTTATTTTGGGAATCGCGATAATAAAAGCGAAAATGAAGGTGAAGAACAAGAAACTGAGTAGTAATCACTCATAAGTTTTTTCTTGGGTGAAGTTAACCCAATAAAACACCGATCAAACAAGGGACAGGCTAGTTAACCTGTCCCTTTTTTATTGGAATACAATGAGTTGGCTGGGAAATAGCCAATCGCTGAACTTAGAAATTCATTTCAGCCGCTTGTACCTTCTCAATCTGCTTCTTCTTCAAGACGAGAAAGAGTTGAGAAAGCATAATTGCGCCAATGAAGACCATCAGCCACTTAATCCGAGTCGGGTCTTGTAAGACGATTTCACTGTCTACTTGACCAAATCCACCCACATTGGGATCGGTGGTTAAAGCCTCACCTGCTGCGATTTCTTGCCCTTGTGAAATCACTAATTCCGGTCCAGGGGGAATGGAATCCACAACTGTCCCCGCCTCAGGGGTTTGAATGGTGACTTCGTAGCCCCCTTCATCCAACTTGGTAATTTGAGAAATTACACCGGCTTTCGATGCATTGTAGACGGTGTTGTTACTCTTATTACCTGCGGGATAAACCTGACCGCGACCTCGGTTTGCCCCAATGTGAACTGAGTATTTGCCAAAATAGACATCTTTTTCCGTTTTGGGATTGGGAGAAAGAACGGGGAAAACAATTTCTTGATACTGTTCACCGGGTAGGGGACCGACAATGACTACATTTTCCTGATCGGCGCTATAGGGTTGGAAGTAAAGTCCGCCAACTTTTTCCTTTAGTTCTTCAGGAATACGGTCTTCGGGAGCAATTTTAAAGCCATCGGGCAACATAACCACGGCACCCACATTGAGACCGCCCTTGGAACCGTCTCCTAAAACCTGTTGTGTGTCAAGGTCATAAGGAATTTTTACTACGGCTTCAAAGACGGTATCCGGTTTAATGGATTGGGGAAGTTCAACTTCTGTGGGTTTCGCGGCTAAGTGACAGTTAGCACAAACAATCCGTCCTGTTGCTTCGCGAGGGGTTGCTGGGGCAGTTTGCTGCGCCCAGAACGGATAAGCCGCAGCAGATTGGGGAAGGGAAATATCACTAATGAAGAAAAATGCCACAGTTGCCAAAGTCAGCAAGAGGGTTTGGGTAATGATCCGCTTGCTGCTTTTGTACATCACCGATAAAGAAGGTGTTCTCATCGCTTAAGGAAAAAATTCACAATTCAAAAATGGGCTATGTCATTTGCCAATCACCAAGGACAAATGACGAAAATAATTAACTCCACCACGGATTGTCGCCCGTGCGGAAATCGGTTTCAGTCCACTGGGAGAAGGTGAGGGTATCGTCTTCGGTGACGTTGGCGTGAACTAACGCTAAAGACAACGGTGCCGGTCCGCGTACCACTTTGCCCTGACTGTTGTACTGAGAACCATGACAAGGACAGATGAACTTGTTCTCACTGGCATTCCAGGGAACAACACATCCGAGGTGAGTGCAGACGGCGTTGATCCCGTAGTCAGCAATCGCTTTGTCTTCGGTCACCACTACATAAGTGGGATCGCCTTTGAGACCTTGAGCCAAGGTGCGATCGCCTGGGTTATGGCTGCCTAAAAACTCGCTCACCTTAATATCATTGCCCAAAGCATCTTTGGCACTGACACCACCGCCAGTACCACCACTAGATGGGGGAATAAAATACTTGACGACTGGATAGAGGGCACCGACGAGAGTACCCGTAATCGTACCAAACGTCAAGAGGTTCATGAATTGACGACGCCCCATATCGGGGACATCTGGGGAGCCAGATACTTGAGCCATAACTGAACGCCTAAGGGTATATTTTTTTTAACAACTCTGGGACGATTCCCAGCATTTTCTTAGCCCCGCTCCTTTTATGAAGAGGGATTCAACAGCGAGCAGGGTTGCCACAATCCTTACTCACATAAGGATTTACAGCTTAAGCTATGAGTATTATTACATTCTTTGTACCCTTCTCATAAAGTCAAGAAACTTTATCTTTGTAAAAAAATGTAAACACTCAGCTAGGTAAGGGATTTATGACAGGACAACAGTTGCACCAAATCCTGCTCAGCAAGTGGGGACGCTCTTATGATATCCAGCTTCGGCGGACTCAAGGGAAAATCTTTGTTCAGGTGATGTGGAAGTACCTAGAGCAGAAGTCGTTTCCCCTCTCCGAAGTCGAGTATCTAGAGCGTCTGGACGCCATTGCCCATTATCTTCATGGTTGGGGTGCGGTTCCCCAAGTGCAAGAGTACATTGAGCAAACTCGTGAACGTCCCCGACTGGGGAAAGCCGTGAGCATTCCCATTGAGATGGGTGAGCGGGCGTCGGAATGGATGTTGGATGATTTTTAGGAGGTAAGAGGCAGGAGGCATTTGCTTGCGCTTCATAGAAGCTTTACATTACACGCTTGCTTTCTTCATCAACACTTCACAGCTCGATTTGAGAAAATCGAGTATTTTTACTTATAGGTAAAACTAATTAGTTTTATAAGTAAGTCCTATTAGCCAGGAAGGTTGCGAATGACTAGCATTTACCCAAAATTCTCAATTAAGCGGGATAATATACACTTAAAAACTATAGAGAGGTATTTTCGGACATGGTATTACTAACCCAGCTAACTATATTGCTACTGGCGCGGCACAGCTAAAATTGTGGGATAGATTTTACGGTGAAATTGGGCGCAAGCCTTGCGCCCCTACACCCCTCAAAATTTCCCTAATCTGCAACTAGCGGATGGGATTGTGAATTGTGACGAGTTTAGTCCCATCAGGAAAGGTGGCTTCAACCTGGACTTCCTGCACCATCTCTGGTATCCCTTCCATGACCTCATCCCTTGTTAAGAGAGTAGTTCCATCACTCATTAACTCTGCCACAGTACGCCCCTCTCTCGCCCCTTCTAAAATAGCCGCAGAAATATACGCGACGGCTTCTGGATAATTCAGCTTGAGTCCGCGTGCTTTGCGTCGTTCCGCTAATAGGGCGGCGGTGAAAACCAGTAATTTATCTTTTTCCTGGGGTGAGAGTTGCATAATGACTTAGTCTTTTCCCTTCATTTCATTGATTTCAAACAAACTGATCATAACTCCAGCCAGAGGAATTGCCAGAAAAACTACCAAAAGTCCGGCAACTCTCGCACCTACTAATAAAGCAAAGAACATGACAACTGGAAAGTAAATATCGAATTAATTCACGGTTAGTTAAATTAATCATAAATCTAATCGATTCAGTGGTATTGAACTTATGCTAAATTTACCGAAGCATCTAAAATTAGAATGACAGTTAAGGTGATCACTTTATTGTCACATTTATCTTTTAAGATGAGTCTAATTTTCCTTGGATTGACAAGAAATTTTTCTGTGCGACCCAGTGGGGTGATTGGTGATAATGTTGTCTTTCTCGTTTAAGGGCAAAATTATCCCACCTATCCAACGAGGGTGCTGTCCTTTGAGACAGGGTGTAGCTTTCAGTGTTTTGGCTAAACTAGCCAAACTCGTGGTTGGGAAACATTCCGTCCTAAATAAGTAAGGCGCAGACATTGCCAAACCTGGGTAAACCAGTTTCGCACTTCTGTGGTTGATGAACCGCGATAACGGCATAATAATCCTTGTGCCTGAGTTTGGGTAACTCCCGCTTCTCCTTGGCGCTGGCTGGCTGTCCACAGGCTTCTGGCATTGTCTACTATCTCCGATGATACAGGTTGCCCAATCCAGATCAGAGTTCCGACAATTGGCTGTCCGGCTAATCCATGGGGACTATCAAGCACTGCTTCGCCTGGTAACCACTGACGATCAATCCACAACGGACGTCCTTGCTGCCAAATTTCGCTATGCGATCGCCAATCCCCTTGCAAGAACCTCTCCTTCCTAGCAGTACGCCCAAACCGGGTAATTTCCCAGGCTAACCAACTGGCGCCCGGAGCTAATTCTACCGTCATCTGCTGCTGATAAACGGCACCATTAAATACAATCGTTTCCTGCGGTAACCATTCCAAACAAGCCCCGGCTTCGACGTGGATATGAATCCGTTGGTTGGCTCTTTGCCCATTGCTGCGATAGATTTTACTCGCCGCCGCTGTGGTAATCAAGGCTTGGGCATTTTCTTGCAGGTGGATGGTTTGAGATAAGCGATCGCCGCCGACAATACCCCCGGCTGTATGTAAGACTACGGTATGACAAACCCTTTGTCCTTCTGGGTAAAAGGGGCGCTGCACCTTCAGAGGGGAAGTTATGCGATCGCGCACTAAGCGGGTTTTACCCTGATCATCGGCATAGACTAACTCTAAACTGCCCTGCCATCCCTTCTGTTTGGAGATTAGATATTCAGATTGGGGATCAATGAATTGGTTTTCCACAATGGGGACAAAATTTTGCAGTTCTTATTTTTTGAAGTCACTTGATTCTCGCTCCCTTGAATATTGACTTGCTTGACACCATCACCTCGGACGCCCAAATTGTAGAGTACATGACCGGAACTCTCTGGTAACATGCATTGGCGTCGCAGCCGTTCAACCCAGCCACCGCCTTCGGGATCACCAAATCCATAGATCAGGCTATCTCCCAAGACAACCAGTTTTAGGGGGTGTCCTGGATTTCCATGGGAAGGGTGAAGGCTAGGAGAAACGATGGTTTGCATAGACAATTGTAGTTCGTCTGGGCTTTGTTAACAAATCGATACATTTACACGAGTTGATACAATGTTACCTTATCGGAGGCTCACGCCATAATCACTAGATTTTCTGTGTTAGCTAAGCAGGATGTTAGCCAACGCCCAGTTAAGATTAATGGCACTGACAACAAGCGTGCATTTGGGGATTGCCGAAACCATTGATATCCCGTAGAGTGGGCAATGCCCACCCGCCTTAAGTCATTACCATTCCAGTTTTGACGGTTCAACAAGTCTTTCAGGCTGGGGAGTGATTTTTGATACAAAAAAAATTGTAGTACGGTTTTCTATAATTGCCTTAGCTAGATCTATCTTTAAGTAATGTACAACAAGTCAACCAACGGAAAAGCGACAGATAAAACAAATTCCCTGGTCAAAGAAAAAGAAAAAGTGAAAACTGACAAAAGCAAATCCAAGAAACTGAAGAAGAAAGTTTACAAACGGGAATTGCGTCGGCTACAGGTGGAGTTAGTCAAATTGCAGGAATGGATTAAACAAAAGGGATTAAAAGTCGTCGTCGTTTTTGAAGGGCGGGATGCAGCCGGGAAAGGTGGCGCAATCAAGCGGATTACGGAATGCTTGAATCCCCGTGTGTGTAAAGTTGTGGCTCTGGGTACGCCCACAGAGCGAGAGAAAACCCAATGGTATTTTCAGCGTTATGTGCCATATCTGCCAGCAGCCGGGGAGATGATCCTGTTTGACCGCAGTTGGTACAATCGAGCCGGTGTGGAACGAGTGATGGGGTTTTGCACGGATGATGAGTATCAGGAGTTTTTGCGATCGTGTCCAGAATTTGAATGCATGATTCAGCGAGCAGGAATTATTCTGATCAAGTATTGGTTTTCCGTAAGTGACGATGAGCAAGAACGTCGTTTTCGTCAACGCATGGAAGATCCAACCAAGCGCTGGAAACTTAGTCCGATGGATTTAGAGTCTCGCGCTCGCTGGGTGGAGTATTCTAAAGCTAAAGATGAAATGTTTGCCGCGACGGATATTAAGCAATCGCCTTGGTATGTGGTGGAAGCCGATGATAAAAAACGTGCCCGTCTCAATTGTATTTCTCACCTGTTAAGTCTGATCCCCTATAAAGATCTAACACCAGACCCAATGGAATTACCCCCCCGACAGCAGGAATGGGATTATGTTCGTCCGCCTATGTCTACACAAACGTTTGTCCCAGAGCTTTTCTAAGGTTTCGGTGTAGGGTGCGGCGGGACTCTGGGTGCAAACACAAGACGAAGGACGAAGGACGAATGAGCAAATCCATTGACAGCGATCGCACCTGCTGCACATAATGGTGATTTGTGTAAACTTTAGCGCGTATAATAAACCCTTGGCTAACGTTGTTGTAATCGGTGCCCAATGGGGCGATGAAGGAAAAGGTAAAGTCACCGACTTACTAAGCAAGTCCGCAGATGTCGTCGTCCGTTACCAGGGGGGGGTCAATGCGGGACATACCGTGGTGGTTCAGGGTCAAACCTTTAAGCTGCACCTGATTCCCTCTGGGATTTTGTATCCAGAAACAGAATGCATTATCGGTTCGGGGACAGTGATTGACCCTCAAGTTCTGATTGGTGAACTCGATCAGCTAGAGCAATTAGGCATTTCTACCCAAAAACTGCTCATTTCCGAAACTGCCCACGTCACTATGCCTTACCATAGGTTAATTGACCAAGCATCGGAAGAGCGACGGGGAGACCATAAAATCGGCACCACAGGTCGGGGAATTGGTCCAACCTACGCCGATAAATCGGAGCGCATCGGGATTCGAGTCGTTGATCTGATGGACGCTGATATCCTCCGCAAACAGCTTAATTGGACCATTAATTATAAAAATGCTGTTATAGAAAAACTCTATAATATACCGCCCCTAGACCCCGCGACCGTGATTGAGCAGTATCTAGCTTATGCTGAACGATTACGCCCTCATGTTGTTGATTGTTCCCTCAAAATCTATGATGCCATTCAACAACGACACAATATCTTATTTGAAGGGGCGCAAGGGACGTTACTTGACTTGGATCATGGAACCTATCCCTACGTCACCTCATCTAACCCTGTAGCCGGTGGCGCTTGTGTGGGTGCAGGGGTAGGACCGACGATGATTGATCGGGTTATTGGTGTAGCCAAAGCCTATACAACTCGTGTTGGTGAGGGACCGTTTCCCACAGAACTCCATGGTGACCTTGGACAACTATTATGCGATCGCGGCGCAGAATTTGGTACAACAACCGGACGTCGCCGTCGCTGCGGTTGGTTTGATGCGGTCATTGGTCGCTATGCTGTCCGCATTAATGGGATGGATTGTCTGGCAATCACAAAGCTTGATATTCTCGATACCCTAGAAGAACTAAAGGTTTGTGTCGCCTACGAAATCAACGGTCAACGCTGTGAGGACTTTCCCAGCAATGCGCGTCGGTTTGCTCAGTGTAAACCCATCTATAAAACTCTACCCGGTTGGCAACAATCCACCGTTCACTGTCGCACATTGGAAGATTTACCCAAGCAGGCGTTGGCTTATCTAAAATTCCTAGCAGAACTGATGGAAGTTCCCATTGCACTCGTGTCTTTAGGTGCTAGCCGCGATCAGACTATCATCGTAGAAGATCCCATCCATGGACCAAAACGAGCCTTGCTAGATGCTAATGGTATCCCAGTAACATCGGGATAACTTGTCATTTGTCCTTTGTCATTTGTTCTTTGTCAAAACAATAGTGAGATTGGATTTGACTTTTGAACTGAACGATACATGTAGTCGCGGGAGGGCATTCCGAGACTTAAAACGGACAGGGAGTGCGTGTAAGACCTTTTATGAGGCGGTGTGCGTAGAGCTGTCAACTCCCCAAAAGCGATCGTAGGGGTTTGGTTACCTTTCCCCCTACGGCGTGGTGAGGATGTCAACAACACCAACACTTGAACCAAAAGATTAACTATGGAAGTTAAAGTTGAATGTCAAAAGCGAGCCGAGGGAAGCAAACCCAACGCCTTACGTCGAGAGGGTTTAATTCCAGCAACACTCTATGGTCACCAGGGAGCCGAATCAGTCGCGCTCACGGTTCCAGCTAAAGCCGCAGAAACCTTGCTCAAGCAGGCTGATATTAACCATACCCCAATTGAGGTCAACATTCCTGACCTACCTTGGAATGGAAAAGTGCTGCTGCGAGAAGTGCAAACTCATCCCTGGAAGCCTATCCTTTATCACCTCAGCTTTTTCTCTGTGGCAACTCAGGATACCATCCAGATATCCTTACCTGTAAATTTGGTCGGAACTGCTGTTGGAGTGAAGCAAGGTGGCATCGTAGAACATGTCATGACTGAACTTCAAGTCGAATGCGCTCCGGATAATATTCCAGAAACCATTGACGTTGATATCTCGAACTTGGATGTAGGCGCCAGCTTGCATGTTCACGAAATTGTCCTACCTGCAGGCGCTACTGCTATGGATGATCCACAACGACCGGTGGTTAATGTCCTGGGTGCGCCCACTATGGCGGCTGAACCCTCCGAGGAACAGAAACCGACATCCCTGTTATCTGAAGGAATTTAACCTGAGGGCAATTGCTTTTCTAGCCAGGGAAGATAAGATTATCCCTGGCTTTTTTGTCATTAATCACTTGTCCTTTGATATTTTTAACTAAATTAAATGATATGTCACAAAGCACTATTTCAGATCTAATTAACCAAATGAAGCAACCGGATTTTTATCCTCATCCGGTTAAAACACCCATTGAATTGATTCAGACTCATGTTTCTTGCGTGTTTCTGACGGGGGATTATGCCTATAAAGTCAAAAAAGCCGTTAACTTTGGCTTCTTAGATTTTTCAACCTTGGAGAAACGAGAGCATTTCTGTTGGCAAGAGTTACAGATGAATAAACCCCAATCACCGGAGATTTATCTGGACGTTTTGCCGATTACTCAAAAAGGCGATCGCTTTATTCTCGGCGATGACACTCAGCCTGTAGAATATGCCCTGAAAATGCGCCAATTCCCCCAGGAGGCACTATTTAGCACGCGGTTCGATCAAGGCAAATTAACAGCAACTGATATGGAGAACCTGGGACGAGTCGTGGCTCAATTCCATGCTCAAAGCCAAACCAATGACTACATCTGCAGTTTCGGTACACCTGCGAAGATTCGTGAAGCCTATGACGAAAATTATCAGCAAACGGAAAACTATATCGGTAGACCGCAAACCCAACAGCAATTTAAAGAAACTCAACAATTTAGCGATCGCTTTTTTGCCCAACGACAGGCGTTATTAGAGCAGCGCCGGGAAAATAACCGGATTCGGGAATGTCATGGAGATTTGCACCTGAGAAATATTTGCCTGTGGCAAGATAAGATTCAACTGTTTGATCGGATTGAATTTAATGAACCGTTCCGCTTTGTGGATGTAATGTATGATATTGCCTTCGCGGTGATGGATTTGGATGCGCGGGATGCCAAAGATTTGGGGAATGCGTTTCTCAATACCTATCTGGAGCAAACCGGAGATTGGGAAGGGTTGCAGGTATTGCCATTGTACTTAAGCCGCCAAGCTTATGTGCGGGCGAAGGTTACGTCGTTCTTACTCGATGATCCGGCTGTTCCAGAGGAGACGAAGCAAGACGCCGCTAAAACAGCAGGGGACTATTATCGACTGGCTTGGGAATATACGAAAACGAATTCCGGACAAGTCGTGATTATGTCCGGGTTATCGGGTTCGGGGAAAAGCACAGTAGCACGACAATTGGCGCAGCAGTTGGGGGCAATTCACCTGCGCTCCGATGCGGTACGTAAACATTTAGCGGGTATTCCGTTGGATCACAAAGGACCCGATGAACTTTATACCCCACAGATGAACCAGAAAACTTACGATCGCCTGTTAGAATTGGGTATTATGTTGGCACAGCAAGGCTTCCCCGTGATTCTCGATGCTAAGTATGATCGACAGGCATTTCGAGGGGACGCGATCGCAAAAGCACAGTCACATCAGTTACCCTTACGGATTCTACACTGCAGTGCCCCCATTGAAGTCCTACGCGATCGCCTCTCATCCCGCACAAAAGATGTATCCGATGCAACGGCTGATTTGCTCACTCGCCAACAAGCTACGGCTGAACCCTTCACCGAGGCGGAACAATCTCTAGTCACGACATTAGACACGACTCAAGATTGGCAATCACAGCTAGGGGTTGCTGAATAAGTATTGTGGTGAGGGGAGGGAAATGCTTAACAGGGAACTACACCCCATACCCTACACCCTGCCTCCTATTCAAGTAGCTTACCCGCCCCTTCAGCGACGTGACTAAGCGTGACATGCACAACCCGAATGCCCACAGCCAGCTCCGTTGGGATGACCGTTAGCGCAAGCATCGCTGCAGTAGTATTTGCCGTCTTTTTGCACGGCTGAATCGTTACTTACCATGCACTCACAGGAGTCACAGGCACATTGCGTTTGAGTAGCAGTTGTCATTACTTCTCTCCAGAATAGAGTTTAACTCAATATCTGAACAGGTCTTCAGATATTTTTTTTATCGTAACACCTGAATGAGCGTTCAGATATTAAATTTCCCTTAAGAGCCTTTCTCAGAACGATTGGACTTTGGACACCCTGTCGGCTCAAGGCACAAACAGCCACTAAAGTGGCTACTACAAACAGGCTACTACAAACAGCGCGATCGCACGTTTCCTTTAACGCCAATCGTCCCAATCTTGATTAAAAATCGACGTATCCGGAAACGCCGTCGGATTATTATTTCGTTCTAACCGCCGCCGCAACACCTGCAACTGCGAATCATAAGGCGGGAGTCCATCCACCAATTCAAACGGTGCAATCCCCTTCTCCAACGCAAACGCCGCCGTCGTTCCCGCCCCTGCACCCGATGACCATTCAAAGGAATGCACCCGATACGCCGCCGCTGCAATATGACTCGTGGCAATACTTTTTCCCGCCACCAACATATTGTCAATCTTTTGCGGAATCATCGCCCGCAGGGGAATTTGAAATGGATAGGCTTGACCCGCCCCTTGACGTTCCCCCTCCCGTTCCGTATTTCCGGGCGCTTCTGGGGGAGAGAAACTCATGCAGGGATGAAAATCAATCGCATAATGTCCAATTCCCAGGGAATCGGGATAGATTGTCGAACGAGTGCGTCGATTCACCTCATCCGGCGATACCTCACCCTGAATCACCGAAATCGCTTCTCGTCCCGCCAAAGCCGTCCATAACTGGCGATACATTTGGGGGGATAAGGTTTGACGGTAATAATCCTCCCGGTAATTGCGGCGAGACATATCAATTTCCCAAATTGTAAACCCCTCCGGATACCCAAATGCAGGGCGTCCAATAATCCGCCGTCCTTCCCGCATATAAGGATACTTAGATAACCCATGCACCGTTCCCATGGGAGACGTCTTACCCGATAAATAACGATAACTAGGATGGGGTTCCTTCACTCCATCACCGAGTTGGGAGTCCGTATTTCCCGCCACTAACCAATAGAAATATCCTCGCGAGAGTTCCTCAGCCTTGCGTAAACTCTCTGTCCGCAAGCCACCCAGCCAGCCACCCGGTGCTAACTGTCCCGTCTGTTGCAATTGCTCAGGAGTATACACAAGGTTATCAGCCTCGGTACCCGGACGGTAGTCATTTCCCCACGTCCAGTTTTGCATGGAGATATCCCCGACGGTGGGTGCAGTAAAGGAAATTCCGCCAAATTTCTGCGGTTCACCTTTTTTAGGACTCCAAATCCGCCGATAGGTAAACACTAAGCCAAAGTCGGCTAATCGCGGTAATTCATAACTATAATAAGGTTCGTATTGAGGGTAAAAGGGTGGCATTTCATGGGTTTGCGGTTCCTGGGTGGCTTCCATAGCAAAGGTATAGGTAAACCCCTGAGTGCAATAGGGATTCCCGGTGACGCTGGAAGAGGAGGGTTCGAGATGGGAACGGGGGTCAATTCCTAAACGGTAGGGGACATTGGTTAACCCAATCAGTTCCCCGGTTTCTGTAGCGTCCACAACATACCAGTCTGGGGCGTTTCCGGGTGATGGGTTTTGGGGAGTGAAGCGGATAATGGTTTTGTCAAAGCGGGGGGAATCTTGGTACTGATACCAATCTTCAATCGTTTGCGATAAGGGAAATGTGTTCAGGGGGGGTGCATCAGCAGCAGGTTCATGCTGAATGGCGATCGCACTTTTAATCAGATTCCCGGTAGGATTATAGTCGAGTTCCTTAATCACCGTGGAGGGAAACCACTTCAGTGTCCCTTTCCCCCGTTTGGCTGCATCCCGCAACATATCCAAGAGGATAGCATGGGCGTCACTGGGAATAAAACAGGATTCACTTACCCAACAATCCCCCGGATTCAGTTCCCCATATTTGCGTCTAATCCGTTCCCGCAATTCCAAATAACCGCGAGAATAGAAAAGACGCGATCGCTGAGTAGGGCGTTCATCCAGTGCAGAGGTTCCCTGGGCAGAAATCTGTCCCCCTACCCAGTCGGTAATCTCGGTCAAACAAACCGTTCGCCCAGCGAGTAACCCTTCATAGGCTGTCGCCGCACCTGCTAATCCACCCCCAACCACCAAGATTTCACAGGTGACGGTTTGATCAGGAGTGCCATCGGGGGCGCTACGGGATACTGGGACAAAGGATAGTAGCGAAATAACACTAAACGAGAAGCAAACAAGAGATTTTCCGGCAGATACAGGTCGAGAAGGCTTCATAAGGGTTAAAATGCAGTGCGTATCAGATGTTACATTACGACAGATGCCTTGACGTTGCCATCACCCGATAAGTTCATCCCCGCGATTGAGTCTTTATGTATTATACTTGTAGTATAATAATAATATTTAGCGCTAGAGGCGCAGGTTTATGCCTTACGAACAACTGAAATTATCGACAAATACACCCATTTTATCCTGGGCGAATCATGATTTAAGTCATGAGGAAACCAAGATGGCAAAAAATGTGGCATCCTTACCTTTTGTGTTTAAACATGTCGCGTTGATGCCAGATGTTCACCTAGGCAAAGGGGCATTAGTTGGGTCGGTTCTTGCCACCAAAGACGCCGTAATTCCGGCGGCGGTAGGAGTCGATATTGGGTGTGGAATGGCAGCGATTAAAACGCCATTTAGGGCAGAACAACTTGAGGGGAAACTCAAGAAAATTCGCTTAGATATTGAAGCCGCTATTCCTCTGGGATTTAACCAAAATAAAGAGGTAGAAAAAGATGCCAGCAATTGGCAAGGCTGGACTCATTTCAAAGACTTACATCGCGGTGTGCAGGATGTGCAAGGAAAAGCGATGAAGCAGTTGGGTTCTCTGGGTGGCGGAAATCATTTTATTGAGGTGTGCATCGATACGGAGGATTCAGTGTGGTTAATGCTACATTCTGGTTCTCGGAATATTGGCAATCGCTTGGCGCAGTGTCACATTAGCACCGCGAAGGAATTAGCGAAACTAGCCGGGAATCGCTTACCTGATCCAGATTTAGCCTACTTTATTGCTGGAACTCCAGAATTTGCTGCTTACTGGCGAGATTTACAATGGGCGCAGAATTATGCCCGTTATAATCGCGATGTGATGATGGCGCGTTTTAAGCGAATTGTGGAACAACATTTGGCAGGTGGGAAGCCAACTAAACCATTGTTAGAGGTGAATTGCCATCACAATTATGCTGAGAAAGAAGTCCATTTTGGGGAAGACGTATATGTAACGCGCAAGGGTGCAGTACGGGCGCGTGAAGAGGATTACGGCATTATACCCGGTTCGATGGGGGCAAAGTCGTTTATTGTCAAAGGGAAAGGCAATCATGAAAGTTATTGCAGTTGTTCCCATGGCGCAGGGCGTTTAATGTCTCGGAAAAAGGCAAAGAAACAGTTTTCCCTCGATGATTTGGTGACACAAACTCAAGGAGTTGAATGTCGGAAGGATGGTGGGGTTTTGGATGAGATTCCCGGCGCATATAAACCCATTGATGAAGTGATGAATAATCAAGCGGATTTGGTGGAGGTAGTGGCGACGCTAAAGCAGGTGGTTTGCGTGAAAGGTTGATTTGTAGGGTGGGCATTGCCCACCTTATTTGTTGATACTAAATTTGCTTTTCTATTTTTATGAGCTTCCCTCATGCTAGACAAACAGAAGTTGTGGTTAACACAGACTCAATGCTCAAGATTTGAGTTAAAATCGGATGAGTGTAGACATGACAAACGTTTCCTTTGATAATGAAAATTTACCTAAAATCTCCTCAAGTCACTCTCTATCAGGGAGATTGTTTAGATACACTGCGCTTGCTACCTGATGATTCAGTTAATCTCATTCTTACTGATCCACCTTATCATTCCACAAAAAAAGCCAACATTACGGGTGACAAAGACTTTAAACATGACCAAGATTACCTTACCTGGTTAGACACTATAGCAGAGCAATGGCAACGGGTGTTAGCTCCCAACGGTTCCCTGTACTGTTGTGCCTCTCTCAAGATGGCAGCCAGAATTGAGGTGATGTTAGCTGAACGATTTAATGTACTCGCTTCAATCACCTGGACAAAGCCGAATGCTCCAGGGTATGACGGATGGAAGCAGAAAACAAACAAGGAAAGTCTACGCAGTTGGTATTTACATTCTGAGCGGATTATTTTTGCTGAGTCAGCATCTCCAGAAGAGGCTAAACAGACTACTCGAAGATGCTCATCTCGCTCTGATGCTACCACTTCATTATCCGCATTTGGCAGCTTACTTAGAAAAACTCGCTTGGCCGCAGGACTATCTACAATTCAACTAACAGAAGCTATTGGTGAGTATGGTAGTGTAAATCACGGTGGTGCGGTATCAAATTGGGAAACTGGCAGAAATATCCCAAGTCCTGAGCAATATCAAAAACTAAAATCAGTATTTGCTAAACTCAGTTCCCAAGTTCCCGAACTGCCTGATTACGAGAAAATAATCAGACCTTTCTGTGTAACAGCTAATATCCCCTACACGGATGTTTGGGATTTCCCTACAGTCAAACCTTATCCGGGTAAACATCCAGCGGAAAAGCCCCTAGATCTAATTACACATATTATCAAAGCCAGTTCTTATCCGGGTGACGTCGTTCTGGATTGCTTTGCTGGCTCAGGTGTTGTGGGACAAGCCGCTAAAATGTTAGGGCGTAAAGCCATTCTCGTTGAAATTGAGGAGCGTTGGTGTCACAAAATCGCTCTACGGTGTTCCGAGCCATCTGAGTTATTACCAGAAGTTAAGAAATCAGTCTTTGATTGGCAGAAAGAACCCTTATTTCAGCTATTGAACGATGGATAATATAGGCAAGTAGAACTATGTGATACGTTGATTGTTTCGGAGGACTTTTTCCATCCATTCTAGCGTATGTTCAACTCCCCAATCTCTTGCGGCTGCATTACAGTGGTGATGTCCCCATCCCAGGTTATAACGTCGATGGTTATATACTCCTGCTCTTAATTCCTTAACATGAAAAAGATTGGCTGTAGTTACTGTTAAATCTGGGACATTCCTGCCCTCAGCTTGTTCAACACGAGAAGCAAGTTCTTTAGCCGAAATTCGCTCTAGACAAAGAGGGCAAACTGTACATCCCTGACCATCCAGCAGCCTATTTTCCTGAAGTTTTTCCAGATTAGCCAGATCCATTTCCTGACATTTATTCTCGATCCTCTGCTGGCATTCTTCAAGATTCGATATCCCTTCTTGACGAGCCATACCCATAATCCCCTCTGTTCGCCAAGCCAAAAAAGATAGTTGATACTTAGTTGCTTCTATCTCTTGAGAAGAAGCATACTCATAGACGCGGATTCCTGCCCCTTGACCTCCCGTCTTTTTATCTGTATATCCATGTCTTATCTGAGAGTCATCAGAACGGGTAGTGTCGGGTACACGAGCAATGTATTGTCCGGCAAGTGGTGGAGTTCGGGAAGTTGCTGGAGACCAACCGTACTGACTCGGAGGGTAATTATTCCAGTGATATCTTGTTTCATAAAGAACTAATAAATTTCTGCCAAGCTCTAGGTCGTTGGGTAAATCGGGATGAGGCTCTGGAGGATTATCAGAAAAGTAATATTCTGGAGAAGCAAGAACGATATAACCCTTCTCGAATCCACCTTCTGGTTGAATAAAGTTACTGTTCCAAGAACTGATTGGGATTAGGACGGTATTACATCTCTTTACACGATTTTGGTATACAGTATCTTTTTCAGCCCCCCTTGTTTGACTTGTCTTGTAGATTTTCATTGCTATGGCTTCTGGCAGTCCAAGTTTGTAGCTTAGCTTAGTTTTTTTAGCCTTCACTCTTCTACCTCAATGCCGTAATTAGTAAAGAGAGCAGAGACAGATATATTTAGTGCTTTAGCTAGCTTTTCAATATTTTCTAATGATGGATTGCGACTCCCCCTTTCAATACTTGAGATGTAAGTGCGGTGAAGGTCAGCTTTTTCAGCAAGTTCCTCTTGAGAAAAATCTAATTCTCGCCGACGTCGTCTTATCGCTTTGCCAAAGCGCTGTTTAATATCTGATTTGCTATCTTGACTCACAGCATAATTTTTAGGGAGCGCAGACAATAAGTCTACATACAATAAATAACTTTTTGAATACTATAAGTAACAAAATGGACATAGGCGATCGCTTAATTCCCAAAACTACTATTCATCCTCATCTGACTCATCCAAATACAGCCGAATAAACTCTTGCGCCGCCGCCGGATCAATCTTCCGCAGTGCCTTCCTAATTTCCAAGACTGCCTCAGCTGCGGGATCTCTAGTCCCATTAAACCAATAGTGAACCGTTGAGCGACCAATTCCCATTGTCACTGCCAACTGATTTTGGCTGATTTTGTACGTCTGCAATACCTGCCTTAGCGCTTCACCTGCTTTTCCCATAGTTTTTATGGTCATCGAATACCTTTGATCACCTCTAACCCTCCAATGACTATTCCTCACCATCCACCGAACTATCACCCAAATACAGTCGGATAAACTCCGTCGCCGCCGCCGAGTTGATCTTCCGCAGCACTTGCACAATATCTTTCACAGTTTCAGCCGTTGGATCTCTCACCTCATTTACCCAACGGTATACATTAGAGCGTCCAATCCCTAATTCTGCCGCTAATCGATATTGACTAATTTCATACGTTTCCAGCACCTTTTTCAAGGCTTTGCCTGCTTGTCCCATGACTCTGATTGTGGCAAACGCTCACAACCGAGTAAACGGCTCCTTAATGGACTACGCTATGATAAGCTATTAGTAGACCATTAAGGCTACTATTGCAGCAATAAAGGTAAACTCCAATGACTGAAGACTTTATCCGCGATTCCTCTCCAACTCCCAATCCTGCAACTCCTCTACCATCTACGCCCCCGCCAGACAACCGACACCCTCTAAAAGTGATCATCATCAGTTCACCCCAAGGCGTCACCCGAACCATTCACACCTTCTATCGCCTCGGCTACGCCCACGTCAGCGAGTGGAGTAAGCCCCAACCCACGCAGAATCCTGGCGAAGTGATGAGTGTTCTCTACCGCCGCCTTCGTATTGATTAATGAATAGACTTAACCCCTAACCTCTTCAACCCGGGAAGGGGGGAAATCAAACTTTATTGAAAACCCAAAAATAGCCATGATGCGAATCCGACACCGTATTAATCCCCAAACCTTTGTCATCACTCTTAACCAAATCGCCAAATACTTGAATATTGATCCCCAACGCATCCTTAACTGGGAAAAATGGCACAATGTTCTTTGGGTACATATCCAAGGACGGGGCGGTTATTTTGTGAGTTATCGCAATCTCGAACAATGGGTAGCGGCTTGCCGTACCCTGATCCGCTTCTGTCCAACTATAGAAGCCCTAAACCTTCTCTGGTCATTGATTCAGCAAGAAGCCCAACGGTATACAAAACAGGTCTGGGATCGGCTTCAAGCTATATACCAGCAACGCTACACCGAGTTATCTTGTCTACTATAACTAGAAGTGGCTAAAATTTTGATAAATTCTTTTTGATAGTCTGTTTCTATGGAAATACCGCCTTTTACCAAGTTTCTGAAAGCACAAGCCAAGCAAGTCAGCCCTTCAGGGGGGCGGGTTTAGTCCCATTTGGATAATAGTGAAACCCGCCTCTAAGTAGGAATTAAAACTATTTGCCACAAAGGGCGCGATCGCGTTCTGTTACATTAGGGTTAGTCTTCAGATAATCCCTAAAGGATAGTATTATCCAAACTGGCAGAGGCTAACATTTGATTATCTGGGTGGAAACTCAGACCTGTGATTTCATCCTGATGCCCTTTAAGAGTAACCATTAACGTGCCATCACTTTGCCACAGTTTAATCTCTCCGTCTAAACTTCCTGAAGCAATGGTTTGACCATCAGCAGAGAAGGCTACCGCATAAACTGGATTATCATGACCTGCGAGGGTTTTTAGCAAAACGCCGTCTTTATTCCACAGTTTCACCGTTTTATCCTCACTGGCGGTGGCAATTGTCTCCCCATCAGGAGAAAAACTCACGCCTTCGATCGCTTGATCATGTGCCTGCCATGATGAGATTACTGTACCAGTTTTATCCCAAATCACAGCTTTGTCATCACTAACTGAAGCCATCATCTCACCGTCGGGGGAGAAACTGATGTCATTGACGCCACTACTATGTTCATCGAGGGTTTTCAGGAGTGTTCCATTGGGATTCCACAACTTAACCGTCGCATCCTCACTTGCCGTGGCAATGGTTTCACCATCTGGAGAAAAACTGACCCGATTTATGCGATCGCGATGTCCATCCTCTAGATTTTCTTCCCCTGGTAAAGTCTTCAGGAGTTCCCCCTCTTGGTTCCACAAGCGCACCAGTTTGTCATCACCCACCGTGACAATCGTCTCACCGTCTGGGCTAAAGTTCACATCATAGACGCGATCGCGATTCTCTTGCAGTGTCGCCAATTCTTTACCCTCACTCGAAGAGAGTTTCACCGTCTTGTCTGAACTCGCCGATGCCAAATAATTCCCCTGGGGACTAAACCGGACACTATTGACAGCATCCTGATGTCCATTAAGCGTATCAACAAGCTGACGTTCACCCAGTTGCCACAGTTTCACACTTTTATCTAAACTCGCCGAAGCCAAAGTCTGCCCATCTGGACTAAAACTCATCCCATAAACCGCACCCTGATGTCCAGTCAGCGTCTGTTGTAGAGACGTTGCATGCAACGTCTCTACATCTAAACTCCAGAGTTTCACGGTTTGGTCATCACTACTGGAGACGAGAGTTTGCCCATCTGGACTCCAAACCACGCCATTGATCAGGTTTTCATGTCCCGTGAGAGTAGTGATCAGGCTACCCTCTTGACTCCAGAGTTTGATCGTATTATCTGCACTACTTGAAGCAATAATTTGCCCATCTGGACTAAAACTCACCCCGGTAACGCCAGCGTCATGACTCGTCAGGGTTAACAGTTCTTCACCCTCTAGCGTCCAAAGCTTTACCGTACCATCCCAACTCGCCGTCGCCAAGGTTTCACCATCTGGAGAGAAACTCACGCCATAAACCTGACCCTGATGTCCTTCCAGAGTACCCACCAACGTGCCATCTGGCTGCCAAAGTTTCACGGTTTGGTCATCACTGGCGGTGGCGAGGAGTTCACCATCGGGGCTAAACCTGAGGCTATTAACCGCATTATCATGGGCGGCGATGGTTTTAATCAGAGTTCCCTCTCGATTCCACAGATTCACCGTCCCATCTAAACTACCACTGGCAAGGGTTTGCCCATCTGGAGAGAAACTCACGCCCCGGACTGGCTGAGTGTGTCCGGTGAGGGTACGAACTAATGTACCATCTGGACGCCAAAGTTTTACGGTTTGGTCATTACTCGCAGTCGCAATCCATTCCCCATCGGGACTATAACTGACATCCCATACTCTATCTGTATGACCCTCTAATTGGTTCCGTTCTCTTCCCCAAGCCAAGGCTTGTTGCAGGGCGGTGATCACATTGGCTTTTAACTGAGTATCCTTTTGACTCCAGGAAGCTTGTTGCAGTTTACGTCCCGCTTTCAGGGCTTCTAATCGGGCTTCAAAGCCTTGACCGGAGGTAAATAGGGCTTCTGCGGTTTTACGTCATAAGCGATGGTGAAAGCCCTCGTGATTTATCCGAGGGATGAAACCGAGCAATGTGTTTAGTTTAGCAACTTTAGTTGCTTTTCTTTCTAATCTTAGGTATAATAATAATATGAGAAACAGATTTTGTAGGT
>NZ_JAVKEW010000237.1:0-19265 GCF_040226375.1 Coleofasciculus sp. G2-EDA-02
ATCCAGGGTTTTTCTCTGGAACTCTAAGAAGACGAGCAAAACGAAGGGACGCGGCTTTAGTTCGTCCCGTAGTATCCTCTTAGAATCCCCCGCGTCCCTTCACTTCGTTCGAGGGCAAGTTTAACCGGGGGAGAAGTCAAAAAATCATTCCTGTTGTAGAGACGTTGCATGCAACGTCTCTACAGATTGTCACCACTAACAGCTAAACCCTGACCAACTACTCCCCAGACGGCTGCAAATAAAATGGATAAACCAGACTCCGAGTATCATGGGAGTCCTTCGGATGATATTCAATAGTAATATTGACCCGACCCCGGATCGGATCAGGTTCAGTATAAACGCCATCTAGTACAATCCGAGGTTCCCACATTTTTATAGCTTCCTCCACATAAACTCGGATCAGCAAAAGAGTTTGGGTATTCATCGGCGCAAAGGCAAGTTCAGACAGGCGCGAGCCAAAATTTTGTCGGTAGACTCTCTCACCCACCTTTGTTCCCAGAATAAGCCCAATCGATTCTTCGAGGTTCCGGATATCGGAACTGAGTTGCAGGCTTCCTTGTAAGTTTCCCCGTAATGGGAATGATAGTCCCCTACCCAGATAAGAGCGGGGCTGATTATTTGTAATGTCTGCCATTTCTATAAATTTAGCGCGTTAGGATTCAGTGCTACCTTATCAGTGTCTCAAGAATTCAGCTTATTCGCCAAAACCTGAGTCCAGTTAAAGCTATGGAAATTCATAATTCAGTCATAGAGGCAGAATTTGCACTCAAAAATTATGGAGTTGTTCTGCTCAAAGGAATCCTCGATACGGCTCAACTTTCCCTTGTTGCTCGCTCCGCCACTCAATGTTTTTCTAGCATAGAACAGATTCTTCATGAACAGGGCATCGAACAAGTCAGTGATTATCTTCCCTTCTACTATTTCTTTAATGCCAGATCCACCTCCGTTAGTCTGTTTGCCCTTGATGATTATCAAGTAACCCGTGCTTTCGAGACGATTTCTCACCAGATGCTGTCTATTTTAGTCAATTCTTTAGCTTATCAGATTTTAGCCCAGATGATGGATAACTCCCTTTTATTTAACCTTTCTCAATCTTGGGTCAGGAAACAGTATGCTCCCTCACACTATCATCCCTTGCATACCCCCCATAGCTGGCATCAAGATGGGGCTTTAGGAGTTACTTTTAACCCTTTATCGGATAGCAGTAATGACTATATCAGTGAACCGTTAACACCCCTAATTACCTGCTGGATACCGCTGACAGACTGTGGACGAAATCGCCCAAGTCTTCAGTTGATCAGGCGAAATCTCGATCAGCTTCTCCATTATGACTGTTTAAATGAAGTTAAACTCAGACAACGTTTTGCACCCGATGAGTTTTGGTCACCAGAAATGACCCTGGGAGATGTTCTAATTTTCCTCAATGGCACGCTTCACAAAACTTATGTTACTCAAGCTATGACTCAGGATCGAATTAGTATTGAATTGCGTGTAATGAGTGCTAATAAAATTCCCAAATGGATGAATCAGAATGTATTTATCCCGTTAACAGAATAACCTCTTCAGAGAACAGTGACTTGAAATTGTCCAGGATTCATAATTTTAATCACACCGCCCCAACTACAGTTACAAACAGCAAAATCAGGGAGTGCCGGCATATTATTAATCTTTGTTTTAATTGCCCCAGGCTTCCACGGACCGACTGGAACAGGAATACAGGGCATAGGAGTTAATACCCCTAAAGCTGCTGCTGTTGCTGATGCCACGGCTGGATTGGCTATAGAGGTACACATCCCAAAAGGTGGTATATTGGCGATTGGAGCAAAGTCCATAATCGTAGCCGCTAACCTACCCTTCACTGATACAGGTGGACCTTTGGGAATCACAATTAACGAACTGGGTGCTACTCCAAAGGGAATACATTGGAGGGTTGCCCCCATACAAGTTTGCAACGGCATTTTTATCCCTTTTTCCGATTTTTTGCTTGTTTATGTCAAGTATCCTTCTCATATTTTTTAGCCTAAGCTAACGGTTGGAGCTGACACAGTAATCGCCGCCTTACCCCGTACTGATGTTGTCATGCCACTCAAGTTAGTCATGGATAGGGAATCAATATTAATTCCGGCTGGACTGAGTTCTATCTTGTTACCACCTTGTTTGATGATAATGCTCATTGGTGACATTTCTATAGTGCTGCCGCCTACTCTTAAAGTAATATTCTGTGGAGCTTCTACATTAATGGTTCCCGTTGATTGCATTGTAATATTCCTGCCTTGATCTTTCATTTCATAAGTATGTCCTCCTTGAGTTTTTATGATAATTTTCTTATTCTGATCATCTAAACGTACTTGATTACCATTTTTAGTTTTCGCTTCGATAAATTTATCACTATCATTTAAATATAAATGATGACCATATACTGTATCCAGATAAACCCCTTTTTTACTGCTGCCTTTATCCTCTTCAACAAACTGTAACGTATGACCGGTACGAGTTTTCAACGTCCGGAGTCTAACTTTACCATCCACCACACTATTCGTCACGGGTTCCGGTGGTTTATCCTTGCCATTCCAAACTCCGCCAATCACATAAGGATGATGAATATCCCCATGTTCAAAGGCGACTAACACTTCGTCATTAATTTCTGGCAAACAGTCTAAGCCTCGACTTGAACCCGCACCTGTTCCCACAACACGCGCCCAATAACTGGCATGTTCTTCGGTCAAAGTAGGAAACTTGACTCTGACTCTCCCCCAACTATTCGGATCATTGTTATCAGTAACAATGCCTACGAGTAGTGTTTGTCCAGGTTGAAAAGGGGCTTCGTGGGATAGCAGAGGGGGAAAATTATCCCCGCGTAATCCCCGTATCGTGAACTCTGTGGTGTAAACTCGTTCCTCGAATAGATGACGGGTTTCTGTAACGTAATACTCTCCGCTATACTTACCTATATCGTTCAGTTTGATGACTCGCCCTGGTCGAATTTTGGGGTTTCCTTCAGCTTTCGCATCAGCCTGAACAAATTCTCCCCCTAATTCATCACAAATAGCTTGAGCAATAGTTCTCGCTTCAGGTGCATTGAAGACAGGTTGGTCTACTAAAATCATCTTGGGTGTGGGGGGCTTTCCTTTAAAACTGGTACTGGTTTTCGCACCGTCCCCGTAATCATTTTTAGTATGAACTTGTCCTCGATTCGCGGTTTCTACAATCGGTAGTTTTTGACTATAGTCCCAGCCTCGGACTTCAACTTCACTGACTTGTTCTGCACTACTGACTCTAACCTGAAAACTATGAACATCTTGAAGCCATTTCAGTTTTAGAGATTCATCGACTTTGGGTTTACGGAAGTTTAATTTCCCATCCTGAACAAAGAACTCAAAGCCGTTGCGGGCGGCGCGTTCTCGTAAGAATTCGAGATTGGTCTGATTTTCTTGAAAAACATAGCCATTCGACCCATTGATATCTCCATAGCCATAAGGTCCCCCCGTCTCATCAATCTTACCTGTGGGTATCCCGACTTCCCCAGCAATTTTTTTCACAATATCGGTATCGGTCATGTTCTGAAACGAACGATTATAT
Organism: Coleofasciculus sp. G2-EDA-02; assembly: GCF_040226375.1. NCBI lineage: Bacteria > Bacillati > Cyanobacteriota > Cyanophyceae > Coleofasciculales > Coleofasciculaceae > Coleofasciculus > Coleofasciculus sp. G2-EDA-02. The sequence goes on from NZ_JAVKEW010000237.1 coordinate 3,580, forward strand.
CGCCCTCGCCACAGTCGATGGGAAATATCATATCCGCGAATAATCATTGGCGCTTCGGAGTCACGGGTAAAGTTACATTCCATCGCCGTGATTTCCCCTTCGAGGATGTAGTCTTTCTCTTGCGCTTCAAACTCTCGGGCTGCGGTGGTACTTGAAACGAAACCTATCTTAATTGTTTTGCCAATTTCAAATAAGTCACCATGTCGCCAGGTTTGATCCTCGCTGCGCCCAGGAAAGTAATCATTCTTAATCACTAAGGTGAACATACCGGGAAGATGGAGGCTTTCTTCCAAAGCGATTTCAATAATGTCGTCGAGTAATGCTTCAGAAGCTAACTGACCATCAATTTTTAAAATCGGTTCAGCTACATAAGTGACAGCCATGGCGACCTCTAGAATGGAGACTTGGCACACAGTTGTGCCGCTTACTGGGAATTTACCCAGGGTGAATTGATGTGAGAAGGGGGCAATTTAGGTAGAAAGCAGGGGCTTGGGTCATTGAGTTTCTCGTTTTTTGCTGACCTGTTTCTGTTGCCTTAGTTTTACATTTTGTAAACAAATAGGAATAGTGTATGTGAAGTACCCCAACTTGCTTCGCTCTTATTTGGGGCTTCCAACTAGCAAGCAAGGACGGTCTTATTCGTCTTGGCTTACGCCACGCTTACGCGAACGGGATTTCCCGTTTCATCCGCCGATGCCACGTTGGGTACTTTCTAATTCCTAAGAGTAGAAAATCCGGAACTGAATCCGGTGATGGTCTTACTCAGCGTCAACAGGCAGTCGTCCGCCTTCCGCAGACATTAAGATGAATGTAGCATTCATCTGTAAAAATTCAACAGGTGACTCTTATAAAAGGTCTGATGTGACCTAAACTGTTGTATTATCGGTGATTGATCGGGACTGGTTAATGGGTGCGATCGCGAAATCTGAGATCTGTTTAGCTATCCTAACAGATGAATAGTCCCCAAGGGAAAAACCTGTGTAATAAATTGCTAAGTTTTGATAACCTAGCGTAAAGCGGCTCCAAATACAAAATGTCTTAAACAGGTGAGACACGTACACACCCACTACACTAGCGCCCACTAATCTGACGCTGGTTCCCACTGGGTTGGGGCGTTCCCATTCCCGGTTGAGAAACAGACTCATCAATCTCTTCCAAGGTCAGATTAAGCGAAACTCGCACAGGTGTCCCATCTGGCAGAAACATGGTCAGGTTATAATCAACTTTTGTAACAAAACAACGAATATACTCCTGGGAACCCCAGGTAAACACATAAGTTGGAGGACGTTTTTCCTTCCCTTCCCCCGACTCGGCAAAATTCACTGCTTTCTCAAAGGGTTTCAGATGGCGCAGAACACTCTCACCTGTCTCATAAGTATCAAAAATAACGTCGTTAATCGAGAGGGTAACGGGTTCAGGATAAGCAAAGTTAACCTTGGGTAATCCTCGACCCGTTCGTGCTCCGCTACTTTTTGTTAAATTAATTTGCTGGCTAAACGCCAACTGGCTGGGGTTGAACATGAAATCAATCGTTCCCCCACCATCTGTGGAAATAAGCTGGGCTTTAACAAGTTGTGACATGACTGATTACCTCTGACTCAGTTTTGCCGGCAATTGTCAATGGCTTCACCTCGTCTTACGCTGAGTTTTCCAGAATGACTCTTACTGACTACTCTACCAGAGGGTTCAGAAAAGGGCTTGCCAGTGTTTAGGGTGAGCAGCCAATCTTCTGCCAGGATTGTTTCCTCTACCCTACCTAAATCAAGATACCATCTAGGGACTGCGCTCAAGTTTTGTTCAATTAAAGTTTTGCGCGATTATTTTAAGTTTTGTTAAAATGTTTGGGTGGAACATCTTTAAGACTGTGATACTGTTGTATCCAATAATTTCACGTAAGCAATGGGGACGACAAGGGGCCAAAATACCGTGGCGATGCCAACGGTGAGGAAAGATAAGACTTTTTGCTGAGGAGATAGTCCCGCTCCTTTTTTGAGAAAGCGTAACCAAGCTGCCGATAAATAAAGCGCAACCAATACGTAAAGACTAACAAGCAAAAGTTTCATATTTAAACTCCAGGTATGAATTCAAACAAGTATTCAAAATCTAAGTGATTATAGCAGATGTCTATTAACTTGGCTAATCATTACTTGATTGTCAAGTATAGCTGGATGAGTTGTGAAATAGCCATGATAGCTGGGTCTGGTTTCCCGCCTCATCTTTCTTCACGAATCATTGGGATTGGTTCTATCAATGTATTCTGTGTTACTAATCTGGAATCCGGGCAGTATTAAGTTTGTTAGATACAGTCTTTTTGATCCATACTCCTAATCTTTTTAAACTGGTTCAGCAGAACCTTTCGACGGCTTTGATACGGTAGCGTTTAATAACTTGGCGTAAGCAATGGGGAGGACAAGGGGCCAAAATACCGTGGCGATGCCAATAGTGAGTAACGATAAGACGTTTTGCTGAGCAGACAGTCCTGTGCCTTGTTTGAAAAAGCGTAACCAAGCGACCAATAAATAAAGCGAAACAAGGGTATATAGAGTGATAAGCCAAAGGTTCATAGAAAAACTCAATATGTAGATGAAACTCGGTGAATCAGATTCTAGATTTTGAGAGATATCTGATTTGTTTTGAACGTTCAGATTATCCTTGATTGTCTAGAGGTATTTTGTGTTACATGTCTTTAACTCCAGTGATATTCAAAGGGTAAAGTTGTGAGGGATTGAGGGGGGGACTGTGATAATTATCCTGAAATACGATGATGAAGATCACAGTCAAATCCGGGTTGCCTATCTTCTTTATCATCTAGTGCAAGAAGGCAGAAATAACTGAACCGCTAACATCTCCCAGACGCGCCATGGCGCGGCTCTACATTCACCCAGACGCGCCAAGGCGCGTCTCTACTTCATCGCTGATTTTAAGGTTTAACCACCTGATTCAAAATGGTGCTTTGAGTTAAAATGGTAGACTCGAAGGGTGATCGCTCTGACTATTCCCCCATATCGTGATCCGATTTTAGACTTGAGATTGTAGCCGATGTGCGGATGGGGAAAAGACGGGTTTGCTTGAAATGTTATTGGTGTTATCTCGATTGCCCGCCTAAATCCGCTCCAATAAGCGCTTGATGGGTTTATTCCCAAGCGCAATTAATCATTCATCCTGGATAGTTTAAACGTCAGAAATTCCGATGAACATAACCTGGAATATTTCCCCGTTAGGACGATATTTTTTCAACGTCTTAGCCCTGACGCTAATTTATATCGCCACTGCTCAAATTTTTAGCCGTCAGGATATTATCCCCCTTCTCTGGATTCCCGCCGGAATTAGTCAAGCCGCCCTGTTGTTACTAGGGCGCAATCTTTGGCTGGGTGTCGCTTTGGGAGAATTGTCTCGGGCTTTATTGATCGGAATTCCGGGAACTGTTGCGATCGCCTTTTGTTTAGGCTGTACCCTACAAGCTTGGGGGGGTGTGACGTTGGTTCAATTCTGGGATATGCATCCAGGGTTAAACCGTCGCCGGGATGTGGTTAAATTCCTGGTGGGTATGGTTCTATTATCCTCCCTGGTGAGTCCCACTATCCGTTTGCTGGGTGAACGATTAGGGAGTGAAGGGAGTTCAGGGGATTGGCTGCTGTTGTGGTTGAGTAACGCCATGGGACTTTTAATTGTTACACCTGTATTGTTAACTCTGGGTTATTCAATGATCCACTCAGGGGAGACAGGGGGACAGGATGAGAACAAGGGGGTTCTGGAGTTCATTCAAAACCTCGGTTTGGGCGGGTTTAGCAACATTCGGGTGACAACAAATGAGAATAGTCAAACCCACCCCTACACATTCAATACTCAACAATCAACATTCAGTCAGGGCGGGTTTTGTACAAACCTTACTATCAATAGCGAAAAGAAAGTCTCATTACCCGCCCCTAGAAACCATTTCCTGGAAGGTGGTGAAGGATCAACAATCATTTGTCAGGTTGGAGTCTGGCTGATTGGATTGGGAATAGTGAGTGGTTTGGTGTTTGGTGTATTCTCCATCCCCGCCAATTCCGCGATAGTCGTAACCGAAGATAGTATAACCGCTTCTAATCCAATCGGAGTCCAATTTTATCAACAACTTGCCACTCAGTTAACAGAGTGGTTGTATCAGTTTCTAGGTCAAGCTGACTTAAAGTATTTACTATTTCCTTTCATCTTATGGGCAGCCCTGCAATGGGGTCAACAGATAACCGCATTGGGTATCATGGTTGTGGCAAGTGTTGCCTTTTGGCAATCAGCTGAGGCGTTTGAATCGCCTAATTGGGTTATTGTATCTCAAGATGGGTTTATCGCCGTCTTTGCTATCACCGCCCTCATTGTCGCCGCTACGATAACCGATCGCGCCACCGCTTACCAGGAATTATGCGATCGCGAAACTCATTCTCGCCATATCTTTGCACGTCTCCAACAAACCTTTGAGGAACGAACCGCCGCCCTGAAAGCTGCTAATCGCCAACTTTTGGCGGAAGTGGTGGAACAAAAGCGGATGGAGAAGGCGCTGCGAAAAAATGATCAACGCCTCTCCCTGTTGGTTAAACAAACTCCCCTGGCGGTAATTGAATGGAATACGGATGGGGAAATTGTTGATTGGAATCCCGCCGCTGAAACCATTTTTGGCTATCATCGGGACGAAGCCTTGGGTCATCCTTCCACTCTAATTGTGCCACCGGCTGCCCAAGCCCACATTAAACAAATTAAAGCCAGACTTTGGTACGACAAACAAGTTGCTCGTTCCTGTAATCAGAATATCACTAAAGATGGCAGAACGATTGTTTGCGAATGGTATAATACTCCTCTAATTGATAACCACGGTAACCTCTTGGGTATCGCCTCTATGGCATTGGATATTACCCAACGCCAGGAAACCCAAACCGCTTTACGCGAAAGTGAGGAACGGTTTGCCCTAGCGATTCAAGCCAATGATAGTGGACTCTTTGATATTAACGTTAAAACCAATACCTACTATTATTCCCCCCAATTTCTTCATTTAATTGGCTATCCCGAAGATGACGATAGTCCCAGCTTTGATGAATTGATAGCGCGGGTTCATCCAGAGGATCTCTCTAGGGTAAAAGCCACGATGGATCAACTCTTTAGCGGCGAACTTTCCCAATGGAAATTAGAGTTTCGCATGGTACACACTGATGGATCAACCCCTTGGTTTTTATCACGAGGATTGGTACTACGGGATAAACAGGATAAGGTGACACGAATTGTCGGGACGCATACTGATATTAGCGATCGCAAACAAGCAGAAGCGGCGTTACTCGAAAGAGAGGAACAATTCCGCCAACTCGCAGAAAATATTCGGGAAGTGTTCTTTTTAACCACGCCCGATTTAAGCCGCATGTTTTATCTGAGTCCAGCTTATGAGGAAGTCTGGGGACGTTCCCGCGAAAGTCTTTACGATCAGCCGATGACCTGGTTAGATAATATTCATCCCTATGATCGCGATCGCGTTGCCGAAGCTTTAGGCAAACAACTGCAAGGGGAACAAGACTTTGAAGAAGAATACCGCATTTTACGCCCCGACGGGAGTCAACGTTGGGTTTGGGTGCGGACGTTTCGGGTGTTCAACGAAACGGGTAAAATGAACCGCATTGCTGGGATTGCCGAAGATATCACTGAACGCAAACATTCCGAAGCCGAATTGCGTCGCCAAACCCTACAGCGGCAACTCTTTGCCGAAATTACGCTCAAGATTCGCCAATCCTTACAACTGGATGCTATCCTGCAAACTACAGTAACCGAAGTGCGCCGGATCTTGCAAGTTGATCGGGTAGTAATCTACCAACTCAACGCCGATGGAACGGGGGTAATCATGACTGAAGCCGTGGTTCCGGGCTGGACACCGATTCAAGGACAGGAGATTTACGATCCCTGTTTTCGGGAAGGCTATTTAGAACAATATCGCCAAGGACGTATTCGCGCGATCGAAGATCTCTATCAAGCCAACCTGGAACCCTGCCATATCAAACTCTTAAAACCCTTTGGCGTCAGGGCTTATTTAATTGTTCCTATTTTACAGCGAGACAACCTCTGGGGTCTATTAATTGCCCATCAATGTAGTGGTCTGCGACAGTGGGAAATGTTTGAAATTGAACTGTTGAGTCAACTAGCGGATCAGGTAGGAATTGCCCTCGCCCAGAGTCAACTTTTAGAAGAACAAACCCGAATTAGTCAACAATTAGCCGAAAAGAATCTCCACCTGGAACAAGCCCGCCAAGAAGCCGAATCCGCCAATAATGCCAAAAGCGAATTTTTGGCAAATATGAGTCATGAACTCCGCACACCCCTCAACGGTATTTTAGGCTATGTCCAAGTGCTCAAACGCGAACCCCATCCTACCGCCAAGCAACAGCAAGGACTGAGTATCATTCAACAGTGTGGCGAACATCTGTTAACCCTACTTAACGATATCTTAGACCTGTCTAAAATTGAAGCCCGGAAAATGGACTTATGTTTAAGCGAGTTTCAGTTACCCCATTTTCTGGAGGGAATTATTGAAATGGTTCGCATTCGGGCTGACGAAAAAGCCATTGCTTTTCACTATGAACCCCTCTCCCCCCTACCTAAAATTGTCCGGGGTGATGAAAAACGACTGCGACAAGTGTTAATTAATCTATTGGGGAATGCAATTAAATTTACGGATCAGGGGAATATTACATTTAAAGTTGGCTATGTCTCAGCCCCTCAATCGGAGACGGAATCATCCCGAAAAATGCGATTTCAGATTCAAGATACAGGAATTGGGATTGCTGCTGAACAATTAACCAATATATTTTTACCCTTCCATCAAATTGAAAATCGGAATCGACAGGTGGAAGGAACGGGATTAGGATTGGCGATTAGTCAACGGTTAGTTCAACTCCTTGGCGGCGAACTTCATGTAGAAAGTTATGTGGGTCAAGGAAGTACATTTTCTGTCGATTTAGATTTACCCGCCGTCTCTCCAGACCCAGCAACAGATGTCGTAGAAGATCAAATTATTATTGGGTTTCGCGGTCATCCGCGCAAAATCTTGGTTGCCGATGATCAGTGGCAAAATCGCTCAATTTTCGTCAATTTATTGTTACCATTAGGGTTTGAGGTACTTGAAGCCATCAATGGTGAAGACTGTCTCCAGCAAGCCAAAGAAGAACACCCCGACGCGATTTTAATGGATTTGATGATGCCAAAACTCGATGGATTAGAGGCGACGCGACGGTTACGAAAAATTCCTGCGTTACGAGATATCGTAGTCTTGGCGATTTCAGCTAGCGTTTTCGGGGAAAAACAACAGCAATCTATCACGGCGGGTTGTAATGATTTTATCGGGCAACCTGTACAAGCCAAAACCCTCTTTGCTACGCTGCAAAAGCATCTAAACTTAGAATGGATTTATGAATCCACTGAAGCACCCAGTAGTGTTTATCCGGGGGAAAAACTGCCCGAACAAAAACCAGAGGTTTCGATTACTGCTTCAGAAATTGTCGCGCCGCCCCTAAAGGAAATGACGATTCTCTATGAATTAGCCATGATGGGTGATATCAAAGGGATTAGTGAGCAAGCGGATAAATTAGAAAAACTTGATCCGCAATGGGTTCCATTTGCCAAGAAGCTGCGCCGCTTAGCCAACGGGTTTCAGGAGAAACAAATTCTGGAGTTTGTGAAAAGATACATGAATGACAAATGACGAATGACGAATGACAAATGATAAATGATAAAGAGACGATTCTCATTGTTGATGATAATCTCACGAACTCAGAAGTGCTGTTAGATTTTGTGAGTGAGGCGGGGTTCCAGGTTATCGTGGCAAGGGATGGTGAAAGTGCAATCAAAAAAGCTGAATTAGAGCATCCCGATATCATTTTGCTGGATGTGATTATGCCGGGAATTGATGGGTTTGAAACCTGTCGGCGTCTGAAAGCTAATCCAGCTACCCACGATATGCCGGTAATTTTTCTCACAGCACTGTCTCAAACGGCGGTTATTATCAAAGGATTTGAATTAGGTGCGGTTGATTATATTATTAAGCCCACCCAACAGGAAATTGTGTTGGCACGAGTGAACACCCATCTGACGATTCAAAAGCTACGCCGGAATCTGCAAGTCCAAAATCAGCAACTTCAACAAGAGATTCAGCAGCGTCAGGAGGCTGAGGCGAAACTGCAAAAAGCGAATGCTCAACTGAAGCGTTTGGCAACGTTAGATAGTTTAACTAAGGTGGCGAATCGGCATCGATTTGACGAATATTTTAACCAAGTGTGGCGGATTGCCCGACGAGAGAAATGGGTGTTGTCGTTGCTCTTATGTGATGTAGACTATTTCAAACTCTACAATGATAGCAAGGGTCACCAAGCTGGGGATGAATGTTTGTATCAGGTGGCGCAAGCGATGAAACAGGTGGTAAAGCGCCCCGCCGATTTAGTCGCCCGCTATGGAGGAGAAGAATTTGCGGTGATTCTACCCAATACCCCAGCCAAAGGCGCATTACAAGTTGCTCAATTCATTCAGACGTCGCTGAATCAGTTAGGTTTGACCCATCCGCGATCGCCGATTAAGAATGCTGTCACATTGAGTGTGGGGGTATCTAGCACTATTCCTTGTCACCACACTTCTCCGGAAGCGCTGATCAGGGCGGCGGATCAAGCACTGTATCGAGCAAAAGAAACGGGACGCGATCGCACGGTTTTTATGCCACTCGACGATCCTGACAATCAGAGTGTATGCTCAATACCTTCAGCCTCTGGCTCCTTACCGAATTGATCAGCCCGGGTGTAGGGGTGGCTCTTGAGAGGAAAACAGGGAATCTTCTACCGGGGACAAAGTAACTTCCAAAGTAGGGCTGCGATCGCCAATTATTTACCGTTCATGGCAAGTTCACCAGAAAATGAACCATGAACGATTAAAAACATTTCATTATACCACACCAAGCCAGCTACATCGTTCATAGCAAGTTCACCAGAAAATGAACCATGAACTATGAACTATGAACTATGAACCAAACCACTTTAACCCCGATGAATGATGAACAGTTATTACAAGGCGTCATTGTTATTGTCGATGATACTCCCCATAATCTCGGTGTCCTCTTTGACTTTTTAACCGATTCTGGCTTCAGAGTGTTGGTGGCGCAGGATGGACAAAGCGCTCTGCAAAAAGTCGAGTATGCCAAACCCGATCTCATCTTACTGGATGTAATGATGCCAGGGATTGATGGCTTTGAAACCTGTCGCCGCCTGAAAGCGAATCCAGCAACTCGAGATATCCCAGTCATCTTTCTCAGTGCGCTATCTGATGCTGTCGATAAAGTCAAAGGTTTGAATCTGGGAGCAGTAGACTTTATCACCAAACCCGTGCAGCAGGAAGAAGTCAAAGCCAGAGTGACGACGCATCTAGCACTTCGGAACCTGCAAAAGCGGCTAGAGGAGCAAAATCTGCAACTCCAAGCCGAAATTCAAGAACGACAGCGAGTAGAAGCTTCCCTGCGCCAAGCAGAAGAGAAATATCGCAGTATCTTTGAACGAGCCACCGAGGGCATTTTCCAAGCCACTCCTGAGGGACGCTACATCACCGCGAATCCAGCCTTAGCCAAAATTTTAGGCTATACCTCACCCGAAGATCTCATGGAACAGGTGAGGAATATTGGAGAGCAACTTTATGTTGAACCCACACGCCAGGAAGAGTTAGCCGCTTTAATGCAGCGCTACGATACCTTATCCGATTTTCAGTCCCAGGTTTATCGTAAAGATGGCAGCATTATTTGGATTGTGGAAAATATCGATACGGTTAAAGATGAAGCGGCTAAACTCCTCTACTACGAAGGGACAGTATCCGATATTACCGAACAAAAACAAGCCGAAGTTGCCCTCAACCGTGCCCGCAAACGCGCCGAACTGTTACTTTTGAATATCTTACCCCAACCGGTGGCGGAGCTGTTGAAGCGGGGTCAGCACACGATCGCAGAAAGTTTTAAAGGGGTAACGATTATGTTTGCCGATCTGGTCAATTTTACCAAATTTTCCACTCAAACCTCACCCACCCAACTGGTTGAACTGCTGAATCAGATTTTCTCCAAATTTGACCGACTGGTTGAGGAACATGGCGTGGAAAAAATTAAAACGATTGGCGATGCTTATATGGTGGCGGCGGGACTACCTCGGCGGCGTCTGGATCATGCTCAGGCGATCGCACAGATGGCTTTAGATATGCAGCGAGCCATTACTGAATTTAACCAAGAGACTGGAGAAAATTTTCGCCTGAGGATTGGGATCAATAGCGGTCCTGTCGTCGCGGGTGTCATTGGCATCAAGAAATTTAGCTACGATTTGTGGGGTGATACCGTGAATACCGCTAGCCGTATGGAGTCTCACGGTTTACCCGGTCGCATTCAAGTAACCCGGGCAACCTATGAATTGCTCAAAGATGAATACGACTTTGAGGAACGTGGTGTGATTCTGATTAAAGGTAAGGGAGAAATGACCACCTATTGGCTCAAGGATAAAAAAATTCAGTAGACCGAAACGTTAAAACATTACCCAGATCCATCAACCTGTGCTAATATCTGGGATAATATTCACATTATTTCGATCTCCTAATGAGCAAGGTTCTGGTGTTAAACGCCTCCTACGAACCGCTCAATGTCACCAATTGGCGACGAGCGGTTGTCTTGATGCTCAAAGGCAAAGCGGAACAAATTGAACACAACGGCAAATATATCTACCCAGAGTTACCGCTACCCACGGTTATTAGGTTGCGCCATTACGTTCGGGTTCCTTACAAAGAAATTCCTTTAACCCGCCGCAATATCCTCTACCGTGATAGTCATTCTTGTCAATACTGCGGATACACGGGTGATGATTTAACCCTCGATCATGTGATTCCTCGTTCTCGACAAGGGGGAGATTCTTGGGAAAACATTGTCACCGCCTGTGTGCGTTGTAATGTCAAAAAAGGGAACCGAACGCCTAAAGAAGCCAACATGATGTTGCGACATCAACCCCGCAAGCCCTATAGCAGTCTTCATTTTGAGGTGGCTAAACAGGTTAAAGGTGGAGTTCATCAGGAGTGGCGAAAGTATGTGATTGGCGTGTAAGGCTCCTACGGTAACTCGAGCTATAGCCGAGGCTTCTCAACCGGGCTTTAGCCCAACATTTCTCGTCCATACGATAGTATGGACTCTCTTCAAGCGGCAGTCAATTTTATAGTCTCAAATAAAGCTTTGGCGTGCGATACTAAACCAACAGCTAAATACCTTGCCCGCTATGGAATCCAACCCCCTGAAATCTGTCAATAATAACGCTCTACACAATAAAGCATCAGGTTCGGATGGGAGTGATGGAGTTTCACGACAACAGAAAGTTTCCCAAAAAAATCCTAATAACCGCAGTAGTAGTAGCCGCGAACCTCGGCAGCATGTTGATGCTTCCGAAACCAAAATAGGAGAACTGCAAAAGGTTTTAGATCGTCACAGTTCAGAACGCCAGCTTATTGTCATTCAAGATTTCCCTGATCCTGATGCTTTATCGAGTGCTTGGGCGTACCAGTTAATTGCCCAACAGTACAATATCCAATGTGACATTGTATATGCAGGAACTCTGTCTCATCAGGAAAACATCGCCTTGGTCAAACTGACCAACTTGCCAGCTAAGCGCTGGGGGATTCAGACATTGAAGGATCGGGATTTTTCGGTGTATCAAGGTTGTGTTCTGGTTGACAATCAGGGAACCACAACCCAGTTAATGCCCTTTGTCAAACAAGCAGGTATCCCCATTGTTGTCCTGATTGACCATCACAATCCTCAGGGTAATCTGGAAGCAGAATTTGCCGATTTGCGACCTCAGACGAGGGCGACTGCCACTATTCTAACTCAATACCTGCAAAAGGGTTTACTCAAGCTTGATAGTAGTATTAGCACCCATGTCAAGTGCGCCACAGCACTAATGCACGGTTTACGTGCCGATACCGATCGCCTGATGCGGGCGAAGGAAGAGGATTTCTTAGCGGCGGCGTATTTGAGCCGTTTCTATGATGTACAGTTGCTCAATGCTGTCCTGCAAACGGCGCGATCGCGACGAGTGATGGATGTGATCGAGCGATCGCTGAAAAATCGCATTGTCCAGAATAATTTCTCAATCGCGGGAGTGGGCTATTTACGCTACGATGACCGCGATGCGATTCCTCAAGCGGCTGACTTTTTGGTGACTGAAGAAAATGTCCACACGGCTGTGGTTTACGGCATTGTCCACAACGAAGACGAAGAAGTCGAAGTAGTAATTGGTTCCTTGAGAACCAATAAAATCACCCTTGATCCCGACGAATTTATTAAAGAAGCCTTTGGTCAAGACAATCAGGGACGATTCTTTGGTGGCGGACGCATGACCGCCGGTGGCTTTGAAATCCCCATTGGCTTCTTAGGTGGCTTTAATGACAATACCGAATTCACCAAGCTCAAGTGGGAAGTCTTTGATATTCAAATCAAGCAAAAACTCTGGCGCTTAGTTAATCCCAAAGATAATTTGATTCACACCGCTTAAACAAGTGTGGCTCTCCACCATTGCAGGCGATCACGATTTTTCATGATTTTTGTAGGGGCGGGTTTAGGGATTAAAATTGATTGTTTCCGACAACTGTGATGCAAAACCCGCCCTTGTTTTATTGGGTGAGGGCAAAAAAATCGCGAGCATCATCAATAAAATCTTGATTGTGTTCCTAGAGAACCTTACGATCTTAATTTTCAGGACAAAATAAAAAACAGATGACAATAAAACTGTACTTGATTCGTCATGGCATCGCTGCCGATCGCAAAGACTATGCGAACGATGAAGATCGTCCCCTGACGAGCAAAGGGCGCAAGAAGACAACCAAAGTCGCCAAGCAACTGCGCGATCGCGGTTTGCATTTTGACCAAATATTGACCAGTCCCTTAGTCCGAGCGCGAGAAACCGCCGCGATTCTGCAAGACGTAGGTTTGGGTGAGCAACTCGACGAATTTCCCAGCCTTGCGCCTGATGGGGATATCAATACCTGGGTCAATTGGCTACAGGAGTGGCGTCAAAACCGGAACAGAGAAAGCTGTTTGGCGTTAGTCGGTCATCAACCGGATTTAGGCAATTGGGCAGAATTGTTGGTTTGGGGAGAAGCAGGGGAAAAACTTGTCCTCAAGAAAGCGGGCGTTATCGGGTTAAACTTGAAAGAAACGGGCGTTCCTCTGGGTCAAAGTGAGCTATTTTTGCTAACCTCTCCAAAATGGCTGATCTAGACGATCTTTAAGAATTTTTGTAACACACACTACTAATTCCCCAGTTTCTGGTAAGTTAGCCTGAGAACACTTCAAACGTATTTGGTAGTTCTATGACTGTCTGTGAGTATAAACCAGGTTTAGAAGGCATTCCCGCTGCCCAATCCAGTATCAGCTATGTTGATGGAAAACAGGGGATATTAGAGTATCGAGGTATTCGGATTGAAGAACTCGCCACAAAAAGCACATTCCTAGAAACCGCCTATCTGCTGATATGGGGTGAGCTACCAACCAAGGATGAGCTAGAAGCGTTTGAGACGGAAATTCGTTACCATCGACGGATTAAATATCGGATTCGGGACATGATGAAATGTTTCCCGGAAACCGGACATCCGATGGATGCACTGCAAGCGTCTGCAGCAGCATTGGGTCTTTTTTACTCAAAACGCGCTCTCCCAAATCCCCATTACATCCGGGAAGCCGTTGTCCGCCTGTTGGCGAAAATCCCGACAATGGTAGCCGCATTTAAGCTGATGCGGAAGGGGAATGACCCGGTGAAGCCGAACGACAATTTAGACTATTCCGCTAATTTTCTGTATATGCTCACTGAGCAAGAACCTGATCCCCTAGAGGCTCACGTCTTTGATGTTTGCTTAACACTCCATGCTGAACATACCATGAATGCGTCTACGTTCTCAGCTATGGTGACGGCTTCAACGCTAACTGACCCCTATGGGGTGATCGCATCAGCCGTAGGTACCCTAGCCGGTCCCTTGCATGGGGGAGCGAATGAAGAAGTGATTACGATGCTCGAAGAAATTGGCTCAGTGGGAAATGTTCGTCCCTATCTAGAGGATTGCTTGCAGCGCAAGTCAAAAATCATGGGATTCGGTCACCGTGTCTATAAGGTCAAAGATCCGCGAGCTACAATTCTACAGCATTTAGCCGAACAACTGTTTGAGAAATTTGGTTCGGATAAATACTACGAAATTGCCCAGGAGTTAGAACAAGCAGTCGAGGAAAAACTGGGATATAAAGGGATTTATGCGAATGTAGATTTCTATTCCGGTTTGGTTTATCGGAAACTCGGTATTCCCACCGACTTGTTTACCCCCATATTCGCGATCGCACGGGTAGCCGGTTGGCTGGCGCACTGGAAGGAACAACTGGCAGAAAACCGGATTTTCCGACCCACCCAGATTTATACCGGCGATCACGACGTCGCTTATGTTCCTATCCATGAACGGCAATCACAAATCTCGTTAGTGTAAAACAGGTCGATCGCTTCTCCCCAAAACTACAGTGAAAGGAGGAGCGATCGCTATTTGTTACCGATGGTTTCGTGGAGAAATTGACATCCTCACCGCCCTACAAGGACGGTGATTCCCTACCAGTCAAACAGTGATAACTGAATGTACTCAAGGGTGGGTTGACAGCTCATCACACACTGCCTCATCCGAGGTCTTACACGCGCTCCCTGTCCGTTTATAGTCGTGGATATGCCCTACCCCGACTCTTTCTATATTTGTGGATGCATTATCATCCCGGTCGTGTTCTTTTCCACAGTTGACACAGACAATTGTCCTGACTGATAAGTTCAGTTTCCCCCAGCGATAACCGCATTCAGAGCATACCTGACTGGTGGGTTCCCATCGGCTAATCACCCGAAAATCCCGGTTGTGCTTATCGGCTTTAGCCTCACACAATGATCGGAACTCACGCCACCCAGCCTGACTGATTGCCCGTGCCAGTTTGCGGTTTTTCAACATCCCGGAAACGTTTAAATCCTCCAAAGCAATCACTTGGTTTTCGTTGATTACTTGGGTGGATAACTTATGCAGGAAGTCCTTGCGTTTATCCCGTATATGGGTATTAAGCTTGGCTACCTTAACCCGCATCCGTTCACGTCGTTTACTCCCTTTTTGCCGTTTGGCTAACCGTCGCCCTTCACGCTTCAGCTTGCGGTAAAACCGTGAATAGTCTGGACTATCTACTTTCTCTCCATTGCTACAGCAGGCAAAGGTTTTTAGTCCTAAGTCTATCCCGATGGATGGGTTAGGAGCGGGTCTAATCTCCGGTTCCACCTCAACCACAAAGCTGAGGAAGTACCGACCCGCGCAATCCTTAATCACCGTGACTGAACTCGGTTCGGATGGCAAAGGACGTGACCATTTGGTCTTAACTTCCCCAATCTTTGCTAGGTAGACCTTAGCTGCTTTGACTTTGAATCCACCTCTGGTAAACCTGGCAGTTTGGCGGTTGGTTTTTCGCTTAAACCGTGGGGGCTGAAGGGGTGACAAGCAGCTCAAAAGCTTGGCAGATAAAGCATTTCCCCCCTCAAGCCTCAAAAAGATGGCAGCTTATTGACAGGTTTATTGATAATGAAAAGTGGAATGATAATGATAATCACCTGCTTTTCTGAGTA
>NZ_JAVKEW010000238.1:0-6147 GCF_040226375.1 Coleofasciculus sp. G2-EDA-02
AAAAAAAGGGGTTCTAGATATTAAGTGATATTCTAGTTGACTTCGGGTAGGACATAATTGTGTAAGACCTAATTAGAGGTGACTCGAAAGGGCGATGATTAGCTCAAGAATCTCCCGCGTTTTAACCGGGAGAGTGTCAAGAAAATCAAGATACCTAAGAATGCGTAGCCAGTTTTTAGCTCTATCGTTTGCGATTAAACAGACATATCGGGTCGAAGTCAGTGTCGTAAACCCAACAAGCTTTCGTAACATTGCCAAGGCTAACATTACCCGCAAGGAGACTCACTCGTGAGTAAAGTTTTTGTCTTAGACACCAACAAACAGCCTCTCAATCCCATCCATCCAGGAAGGGCAAGAATACTGTTGTCTCAGGGGAAAGCTGCGGTTTTCCGACACTACCCCTTTACTTTGATACTTAAACAGGAGGTGTCAAACCCCAAAATTGAACCACTCCGAGTCAAAATCGACCCCGGAGCGAAAACCAGTGGACTAGCATTAATCAACGATACGACAGGCGAAGTGGTTTGGGTAGCCGAGTTGCAGCATCGTGGGTTTCAAATTCGGGAGTCTTTGACTTCACGTCGTCAGTTACGACGCTCACGCCGTAACCGCAAAACCCGTTATCGTAAACCTCGTTTCCTTAACCGCACCCGTCTAAAAGGTTGGTTGCCACCATCTTTAAGTAGTCGTGCTGCCAACATCCTGACTTGGGTCAAGCGCCTATCATCACTGTGTCAAATTACCGCCATCTCTCAAGAACTGGTCAGGTTTGATACTCAGCAGATGCAGGATGCTGAAATTAGCGGAATTGGCTACCAGCAAGGTACACTCTTCGGTTACGAAATCCGTGAGTTCTTACTCGAAAAATGGAATAGAACCTGTGCCTACTGCGGGGCAAAAGACACCAAGCTGGAAATAGAGCATATTCAGCCTCGCTCAAAAGGAGGTTCTAACCGTATCAGCAACCTCTTGAGGTTGGTACTGGTGGTCGCACCAAATACAACAGAACCATTCGAGGACTGGACAAAACCCACTATTGGGATGCTGCTTGTGTAGGGGCATCAACCCCAGAGCAGTTAATCACATCAGGTGTTAATCCGTTGCTAATTGCTGCCAAAGGTCACGGAACCCGTCAGCAATGCCGCACCAACAAATTTGGATTCCCGATTCGTTATTGCAACAGAACAAAATTCCACAAAGGCTTTCAGACAGGTGACATCGTTAAAGCGATTGTCACTTCTGGGAAAAAGGTTGGGACTTACGTTGGTCGAGTAGCCACTCGTGCCACTGGAAGTTTCAATATCTCAACACCTGATGGACTGGTTCAGGGCATCAGTCACAGATACTGCAAACATATTCACAAAAAAGATGGATATTCATACATACAGTGATTTGGATATTTTAGGGGGATTGACCCCCATAAAATATCCCCCGTTTCCTCCCGCAGTTAACCTGAAGGGTATAACGGGGGTTTCCACGGGGGAAGAAAGATGAATGCGATCGCACAAACTCTAACACCGATTGTGGGTGACTCTAACATCTACCAGGGGGATAATTTACCCCCGCTATGGCAAGAGCGAATCCAGAAGGCTTACGGCGGGGAAACCCTTACTAGCACTCTCGTTTGTCCTAGCACTGTTCAACAGCTTTGTCAGGTGATCGAATGCGCCAACACCAATAATTGGCGGGTTCTCCCCTGTGGGAACGGTAGCAAATTGGCGTGGGCGGGTGTAGGTAAACCGATTGACCTGGTGATTAGTACCCAAAACCTGAATCAGGTGATTGATCATGCGGTGGGTGACTTAACAATAACGGCGCAAACGGGTGTTAAGTTAGCAGATTTACAAGCAATACTGCTGAAAACCAATCAATTTTTGCCTCTAGAACCCGCCTACCCGGAAGCCGCCACCCTGGGTGGAATTATTTCAACCGCTGATAGTGGCTCATGGCGACAACGCTATGGTGGGGTTCGGGATATGCTATTGGGGGTTTCCTTTGTCCGCAGTGATGGACAACTCGCCAAAGCCGGGGGACGAGTGGTGAAAAATGTGGCAGGTTATGACTTAATGAAACTGTTGACAGGAGCCTATGGCACCCTGGGAATTTTAACAGAAGTGACGTTTCGCTTGTATCCGGTACAAGAAGCCTCAGGGACACTCGTGCTGGCGGGAGACGCTGACGCGATCGCATCAACTACCAAAACCATACTCGCGTCTGCCCTAACGCCTACAGCCGCCGACTTACTCTCGTCTGAATTGGTGAAACAATTAGGCATCGGTCAAGGGATGGGCTTGATGGTTCGCTTCCAAAGTGTTACTGAAAGTGTACAGGAACAGTCCTCCCGTTTGCTAGAGGTTGGGCAGCAGTTGGGATTACAAGGCACACTTTATCAGGATAATGATGAAGCTCATCTATGGCAATCATTGCCAGAACAAATCTGGGGAATGCCCCAATCCACCGCGATTACTTGCAAAATAGGAGTAGTACCAACGGCGGCAGTAATGACTTTAACTGTACTCGATACCCTAACCTCTGGAACGGGATTGGGGCTGATCCATGTTGGCAGCGGCTTAGGAAAATTGCGGCTTAAACCTGAAACGGTGAAACCGGAGACAATTTTAAAGATGCGAGAGCATTGCCAATCCCACAGCGGTTTTTTGACGGTACTAGAGGCTCCAATTAGTTTGAAGCAACAGCTTGATGTTTGGGGATACAGTGGCAACGATTTAGATATTATGCGCCAAATTAAACAGAAGTTTGATCCGAAAACTATTTTAAGTCCTAATCGATTTGTGGGAGATATTTGAAAGAAGGCACAGGAGCAGATTTGACCCTTCACGATCTTCGATGGAACCTGGTTTTTCCGAATGTAGGGGCGGGTTTCACTATTATCTTTTCTTTTGCACCCGGATGTGACTAAACCCGCCCAGACCGACTATGGCACGTCTGGAAAATTCAATATTAGCTGTTAGATTTGTACATCTACCTAAAAAAATATGCAAACGGACTTTAAATTTCCCACACCAGATTCTGTTAAAGAAAGCGCAGAAACCACAGCGTTAGAAACGGAACAAAATGAATCTCAATCCCCTGGTTTTGACGCCAAAAATCCTCCTAAACAAGCCTTAATCGACACTTGTGTTCACTGCGGATTTTGCCTCTCTACTTGCCCTAGTTACCGAGTGATTGGCAAAGAAATGGATTCGCCGAGGGGACGGATTTATTTGATGGATGCGATTAACAACGGTGAAGCACCATTAGCAGAGGCGACGACGCAACATTTTGATTCCTGTTTAGGCTGTTTGGCTTGTGTGACTACCTGTCCCTCTGGAGTACAGTATGATAAGTTAATTTCAGCGACACGGCATCAGGTAGAACGAAATCAGCCTCGGAGTTTATCTGATCGGATTATTAGAGCGCTAATTTTTAATCTGTTTCCTTATCCGAGACGCCTGCGCCCCTTCCTGGCGCCACTTTATATCTATCAGAAATTAGGATTACAAAAGCTGGTAAGGTCTACGGGGTTGCTAAAGCAGATATTCCCCCGCTTAGCGGCAATGGATTCAATTTTACCGCAAATTACTTTAAAGTCATTTCAGGATAACTTCCCGGATGTAATTCCGCCGCAAGGGGAAACGCGGTATCGAGTTGGTGTGATTTTGGGTTGTGTGCAACGGCTATTTTTCTCTCCGGTTAATGAAGCGACGGTGCGGGTATTAACAGCGAATGGTTGTGAAGTTGTGATTCCCAAAACTCAAGGGTGTTGTGCTGCATTACCCGAACATCAGGGACAAACAGAACAAGCTAAAGCATTGGCGCGACAGATGATTGATAGTTTTGAGGGGACGGGTGTTGATTATGTGATTATAAATGCCGCAGGCTGTGGTCATACGTTGAAGGAATATGGACATATTCTAGACGATGATCCAGCGTATCGCCAGAAGGCGCAAGACTTTGTGGCGAAAGTGAGAGACGTGCAGCAATTTTTAGCTGAGGTAGGGTTGACGGCTAAATTGTCACCTCTGACAGATAAGCCTTTGACAATGGTGTATCAGGATGCATGTCATTTGTTACATGGGCAAAAGATTTCTGTACAACCGCGTCAGTTATTGCGGAAAATTCCGGGGGTAACATTACGCGAACCCATCGATGCGGCGCTGTGTTGTGGTAGTGCGGGGGTTTATAATATGCTGCAACCAGAAGTAGCTGATGAGTTGGGACAGCAAAAGGTTGAGAATTTGTTGAATACTGGGGCGGAGTTAATTGCGTCATCGAATCCGGGGTGTTCACTGCAAATTAAGAAACATTTAAACTTGCAGGAGAAGGAGATGCTGTTGATGCATCCGATGGAGTTGTTGGATTACTCAATTCGGGGGGAAAAGTTGGGAATTGGTGATAGGTGATTGGGGAAACGGGAAGCGAAGTAGGGGCGCACCGACATCATTGGTGTTAACTTAAGCGCTAAAAGCAGGGGGAGCAGGGGGAGCTGGGGGAGCAGGGGAAGCAGGGGAAGCAGGGGGAGCAGAGGGAGCTGGGGAAGCAGAGGGAGCAGGGGGAGCATTAGCGTGTAGGATGGTATACAGCATTTTCTACAATGCTGTAGCAGGATGTCATTAATGCCATACCTCACTCAAGCCCAAGATATTGACCGTGCGATCGCAAGCTGCACTCAAGCCTCTATCCTATGGTTAGATACGGAAGTCGCTGACTACAAAACCGATACGCCCCAATTGTCTTTAATTCAAGTCTTGGCGGATGGGAATGACCTCACGGGTGAGTGTGTCTCGATTCTCGATGTGCTATACCAGCCAGAACTCGCCGATGAGTTTATAGCTAAAATTATGTACAATCCGGCAATCGAGAAAGTCTTTCACAACGCCAGCTATGACCGGAAATTTTTGGGTAAACGCAAGGCAAAAAATGTCACCTGTACCCTAGAACTGGCGAAAACGATTCCCTACTATCGCCTCCCTGTCCCCAATTATCAGCTTAAAACTTTAACTGAATATTTTGGGATATGTCCCCATGTGGATAAAACGGAACAAACAAGCGACTGGAGAAAACGTCCCCTCTCACCCCGCCAACTCGATTACGCGGCTAAGGATGTCGTCTATGTGGCTCAGGTTCACCGTCATTTGTTAGAGCTAGCTCAACCTGACCCCGCCACGGAAGATATTGAAGCCCTAACCCTACGATATCGACAAATCGAGCATCGCTGGAAGCAACTGGATACGGAAATTCAACAAATTAAGGAACGGCTGAAAGCGGCGATGCAAGCGCAAAAGGTGCAAAACGTCAATGGCTTTCGCTTATCTATTCAAAATCGCACCAGCAAAAAAGTAGCCTTTCATCAATTGGCACAAGTGACCCAAAAACTGGGTATTGAGTTAGATTTATCGGTACAATTGACTAAATCTCTACAAGAGAAGTTAGGGGAGGTCATGGAGGAATTACCTGTAGAAGAAGAGAATAATAAGATTTGGCGACTCTCGATTACTCCACCGGAGGATGAAGACTTGCCATTTTGATTGCCATGTTTATAGAGGCTTCAAAAGCACGTCTGGCACATGATTTTCTAGGTAGCGGTACTAGAGGACTCGGATCAATCCGTGGCGTACCCCATAAATTAAACGGGTAATAGCATCTTCAGCCTCAGGACTCAATGCATCTTCTAACGGCGCTGTCATTAACTCATACCACTCCGAAAAGCTAATTTGTCCCGTTTGCATGGTTTCGGCAAATAATAGGGCTAAATGAGATGAGCTGTGGCTGACATACCGCCATTGTATTTTTTCTGCTACTATCATAAAAATTACCGAAATCTAAAAATATTCTTAAGTTACACCAAGATTTTAATCAAAAATTTAGATTTTGTCTCTAAAAATGGGGAACAAAGCCTGACCTTTTGAGTAAATAATTGTAACAAGCACAAAAATTTTGTGGCTGAGGGTTCGACGACTGAACCGATGTTCGAGAAACGAATACCCGGTTGTGTTCAAACGCCAAAGCTATCCGCCTAACACTGGACAACCGTGGACAACACGATCATTCCATTGATGGATAGCCAGTCTCAGCAAACGCTACGTTATTGGGGTCATGGAATCTATGGGTGCTTGCCAGCTCATAGTTTAAAAGCCGTCTAGGTTT
>NZ_JAVKEW010000239.1:0-14351 GCF_040226375.1 Coleofasciculus sp. G2-EDA-02
CTTGTATTTACATTACCACAATAGTAGAACGTTATCCGAATTATTTGACTGGCGAATTTATTCGCTACCTAGACGGTTCGCTCGGTTTCATCTCCCAGCTAAAGAGCGTGGGAGCCTTCACCCATCGCTTGAACGGTAACTCAACCTGCCCCCCTTGACTGTTCCAGACGTAGAATGGTACGTCTGGGCATTCCTTGTCCCCATTTTGTGCCATTTATACCTTATTCCTTGGTTAAGGAATATATCAGAGAACAAACTTACGTAAAGTATTGCTGCTTACATTCAGAAGTTATCCACACTCCGCCTTACAATAGAAGTATCCTCCAAGAGCAGCTAAGACCAGCCCTAGCTCTGCTCTATTACGACACAATACTACAGGACGGAGTAGTCAGTATGAAGCTTGTGATCCAGGGCAAGAACATTGAAATCACTGATGCAATTCGAGAATATGTTAATCAAAAGATAGAAAAAGCGGTCAATCACTTTCAGAATATGACGACTGAGGTAGACGTGCATCTCTCTGTTGCCCGTAATCCTCGGATCAGCACGAAGCAAACTGCCGAAGTTACCATATATGCCAATAAAACCGTAATTCGTGCCCAGGAGAGTAGCGAAGACTTGTATGCCAGTATCGATCTGGTGGCAGATAAGATTCAGCGTCAACTGCGTAAATACAAAGAAAGGCTGCAAAAGAAAACACAGGCACAACCGAAAACAGGCGCTGTTATTCATGAAGCACCTGTGGTTGAGGATTTAATTGGCGATCGCGCTCCCGAACTGCCCACAGAAGTCGTGCGGATGAAATATTTCGCCATGCCGCCAATGACCATTGAAGAAGCCTTGGAACAGCTTCAACTGGTCGATCACGACTTCTATATGTTCCGGAATGCGAAAACCGATGAGATTAACGTCATCTATGAACGAAATCACGGCGGATATGGTGTGCTTCAGCCTCGTAATGGTAATGGTCATACCAATAATAAAAATGGCAAGACTGCCCAGAATCTTGAGGTGGTAACCAATACATCAACAATTTCATAGCATCTGTTATCAAAGTTGGTGTCCTCTGTTGATCCTCCCCCGAGTGACAGACGGGGGATTCTTTTGAATATATAGAGGAATAGTGGTGTGGCAAGGGCAAAGATTCTAGTTGTCGAAGATGAAATTATTACTGCTCAAGCCATTGCCGGTCAACTCAAACGACTGAGTTACGACGTGGTGGATATCGCCAATTCTGGTACAGCCGCCCTCGCTAAAGTCGCTGAAACTCATCCGGATCTGGTGTTGATGGATATTGTTCTCAAACACCGAGAAATGGATGGAATTGAAGCCGCCGATCAAATTCGCAGCCAATTTAAAATACCCGTCATCTACCTGACGGCTCACTCCGAGGCGGCTACCTTGGCGCGTGCTAAAGTGACAGAGCCATTTGGCTATATTGTCAAGCCCTTTAATCAACGAGATTTAGGGATTACGATCGAAATCGCGCTTTATAAGCATCAAACCCAACAGCAGTTAATCGAACGCGAGGAATTTCTCTCGACGATTCTCGACTCAACCCATGATGCGGTAGTGGCAACGGATGCAATGGGCGGCATTACTTATATGAATCCTATCGCCCAAACAGTAACGGGTTGGTTGTCTACTGAAGCGATGGGCAAACCCATTACTGAAGTCGTGCAAATTCTCAATGAAGCCACGAATACAGTTGTGGAAAACCCAGTGATGCTACTGCTGCGGGGTGAACCTGTCTTGAATCAAGGACATAATCGCCTGTTAATTGCCAGAGATGGAACCAAGACGCCCATCGTAGATCATGTTTCCTTAATGCGCCCCAACGATGACCAGATCAAGGGTGCGGTTTTAGTCTTTTGCGATATCAGCGAACGTCGTCAAGCCCAAGCCCTAGAACTAGAACGGGTTAAACTGGCAACGGAAGTCGCCGAACGCCAAAAAGCCGAAGCCGAAATTCGCAAAGTCTTAATCGCTGAACAGGAATTGAGTGAACTGAAATCTCGGATTGTGGCAATGATTTCCCACGAATACCGCACACCCTTGGCAGTAATTTTAACCTCAACAGAACTCCTGAAACGGTACAGTGATCAGTTATCACAGGAGAAACAACAAACTTATTTAGACCGGATTCAAATGGGCGTCAAGCAGATGGCTCAGCTTGTGGAAGAGGTTCTCACGTTTAATAAAGCCCAAGCTGGGGAACTTCAGTTTAATCCCGAACCGTTGAATGTGGAAGACTTTTGTCTCCAATTGGTAGACGAACAGCGACTGATGGTCGGCGATCGCTATACTTTGACTTATAATGCTCAACTCTGGTCTGGTGAAGCGGAGTTAGATAAGCAGATGCTGCGACATATCGTCACCAATCTCCTCAGCAATGCGATTAAGTATTCTGCCAAAGGCACGACGGTTTCCTTGTCTCTACGCTATAAGGATGACAGCATTATCATTCAGGTTCAAGACCAAGGGATTGGTATTCCCGAATCGGAGCAACCTCGATTATTTTCCCCCTTTTTCCGTGCCAGCAATGTCAGTACAATTGCCGGCACGGGCATGGGACTGTCTATTGTTAAAAATTGTGTAGATTTGCATCAGGGGAAGATTGCGATCGCGACTCAGGTGGGCAAAGGGACAACGGTGACAGTCATCTTACCCGTCAACGCCAAACCGTCCTCTGGAAATCCAACCCCTTAAAATGTTTCAATTGATGAAGTTTTATTTCATCTAAAAAATAATCTATAATCTAATTTCGCCCAAATGGGTCATCAAGCCCCGTACAATAAGTTGGATACAGTCTTTTGAGGTGGAGGCAACAGAGCAATCATGCCAGCAGCAGTTGGGACGATTGAAGCGTTGGGGTTTCCAGGGATACTTGCCGCAGCAGACGCGATGGTCAAAGCTGGCGCTGTTACCCTGGTGAAGTTTGATCGCAATGAAAGTGGTCGCTTTATGGTCAGCGTTCGGGGCAAAATCTCCGAGGTCAGGGTGGCTGTAGATGCGGGTCTAGAAGCGGTGGAGAAAACCTATGGCGCCGAGATAACTGCTTACTACATCATTCCTAATCCCCACGAAAATGTTGACACCGTTCTACCGATTGAATATACCAGTCAAGTTGAACAGTTTCGTACATTTTAACTGATTAAGGAAAGGGTAAAAGTTTCAGTTGCTCTAGGTCTAGTGCGCGATAAGAATGCTAAAGACAAAGAGTATTTTCCTGAAAAAAACCCATAATTCGTAGAATAAGTTTTTGATTTAATAATTTCACTGATTAAGGAGATTAGGCAATGTCAATAGTAGCAGTTGGGTCAATTGAAACCAAAGGATTTCCCGGTATATTAGCCGCAGCAGATGCCATGGTGAAAGCGGGTCGAGTGACGATAGTCGGCTATATCCGCGTCGGTAGCGCTCGTTTTAATCTGAATATTCGTGGCGATGTTTCTGAGGTAAAAACTGCCATGGATGCGGGGATTGCCGCCGTTGAAAAAACCTATGGTGCAACCTTAGAATCGTGGGTGATTATTCCCCGTCCTCACGAAAATGTGGAGTGTGTTCTGCCGATTGCGTATACAGAAGAGGTTGAGCAGTACCGAGAAGCAGTTGAAAATCCATTAATCCAAGGTCGAGGAAACGGATTGCAACGTTAAAAAAATAGGGAAGGTAGGGTGTTATGTAGGGGCGGGCGGATGCAAGTTTTGCGCCCCTACGAGATCAGCGATCGCACCAATTAGTCAAAAACAAATGACAAATGACTAATAATGATTCCCCACCTTACGATGGTGCACCGCCGTCATCCCATCCGTCTGAGAAACCCGACCGGTAGAAACTGTGGCATAAATCGTCCAGTGATCGCCACAATCTAAGCGGCTTTTCACTTCACATTCCATATAGGCTAGGGCGTCGGCTAAAATCGGAGAACCATGGCTAGCAGAATAGGTTTTAATCCCATCAAAACGGTTCGCACCGGGCGGGAAGCGCTTGAGGAAATGCTTCATCAGTCCCTGGTAATTTCCAGCTTCTAGGACATTGAGAACAAAGTGATCGCCAACATACATTAACGACTCGATCGCCCGATCCTTTGCCACCGCCACAGATATACCCAGGGGTTTGAATGAAGCTTGCGTCACCCACGACGCTACCATAGCACTGCTGATATTCCCCTTTTTAGCCGTAATAACATACAATCCACTGCTGAGTCGCCCCAAGGCTTTATCCAAATCACTATCCAGGGACTTACTTTGCTTAATCGTGCGATCGCGTGATAACCATTGTCCTAAATCCGTTCCCGCTTCTTCACATAACTGATAAACCTGTTCATTAGGCGTATCTTTGACTAAAATCGGCGCAAACCCTGGCGTTAGTCCTAAATCCCGAAACTTATTCACCAACAGATAAGCTGATTCACTCTCAAGAGCCCCCGATTCAAATACACCAAAAGACTGCTTTGGATTTGTCGCCCCCAAAATTGTACCCATCGCAGTTTGGGCGATAGAGGCGACTTCTCCCGTCGTCGGTGGTGTACCCATCACCACCCCAGACGCAATACTCATCAATTCCTTAATCTCTTGCGGATCAGCCGATCGCACGTCCATCATATCCACCGCCACACCGGTTTTGGTAATTCCATGGGCAATGGCTTGGGAGAGGCGATCGCTATACCCGTAATCGGATATATAAAATACAGCAACAGTCGTGTCTGCTTTTGCCTGTTCCTCACTCCACCGACGGTAACGTCCAGTGAGTTCACTCAGGTTGTGATAAAGTAAGGGTCCATGACCTGTGGCAATAGTGGTAATTTCGGGTAACTTGTCCATCCGTTTCAGGGCGGATAGCACAGAACGGGCATTGGGACCCATTAAACAGTCATAGTAATATTTAAAATCTTCTTCGAGTAGGTCTAAGTCTTCATCAAACGTGTAATCATCACAATAGTGCATGCCAAAAGCATCACAGGTAAACAAAACCTGGGTTTTGGTATCATAGGTGAAAATCGTATCGGGCCAATGGAGATTGGGAGCAATTACGGCTTCGAGGATATGTCCATTTCCCAAATCAATGCGATCGCCATTTTTGACGATTTGCGATTGAAACGGCTGATTGACCCAATTGTCCAGAAATTGGATCGCCACTTTCGACCCCACAACGGTAATATTTGGGGCAAGTGCCAAAATATCTTTGACTAAGCCACTGTGATCCGGTTCCGTATGGCTGACGACTAGATAATCTAATCTAGCTGGGTCAATTAATCCCTTCAGAGTATCGAGATAGAGTTGGCGAAACTTTTCATGGGAGGTATCCACCAGCGCCGTTTTTTCACCCCGAATCAGGAATGAGTTGTACGTCGTGCCATTCTGTAAACCAAATTCTATATCAAAGCGATCGCGATCCCAATCTAGCGATCGGATTGCGGTGGTATCCGGGGCAATTTCGGTCGTCTGCATCGTCAACCGACGCTGAATTCCCTCTGCTACTGCTACCATCGGTCGTCTCCTTTCTTATATCAACTTCATTTACTCGGTCTTTCAATTATGTTTACATATCAATCCAGTTTTATGGATTTGAATTATTTATACAAAAGATTAAAACAGTATTCAGCAAGCCCTAAATAGACGAGGTGCGGTTCGGTCATGAGTTAGGCTCAATAAAGAGTATCGGGGAACCTCTCTCACCCTGTCCCGATTCAAGTGACGTTGAGAGAGATGGGCGATATCGCGGACTAGACCCGTTAGTCAAGATTGAGCATTATCACGTTTCGGCTGAGAAAATAATAGAGGTAGAGGAATAGCGGGTATCATTTATGCAATTACAGACACAAAAACGCTCTTACACGCCAGAAGAATACTTAGAACTAGAGGAGAAGGCTGAGTATAAGCATGAATATCGCGATGGGGACATTGTACCGATGACGGGTGGGACGACTAATCATAATGAAATTGCGTTGAATTTTGCCGCCAACTTAAAGTTTGGGTTAAGAGGGCAAAATTATCGGGTCTATATCGGCGATGTACGGTTATGGATACCTCGTTATCGTCAGTACACCTATCCTGATGTGATGGTTATTGAAGGAGAACCGATTTACACAGGAACGGCGACAACGACGGTGATGAATCCCTCGTTAATTGTTGAGGTATTATCCAAATCGACGAAAAATTATGATTTAGGCGATAAGTTTATTTACTATCGGTCGATTCCGGAGTTTAAGGAATATATTTTGATTGACCAAACCAAATATCATGTGATGCAGTATGCCAAAAATCCTAATAGTCAATGGTTATTAAGTGAGCAGGAATCAGCGGAGGCGGTTCTCGAATTAAGGTCAATCGAGTTTCAGATCAATGTAAGTGATATTTACGAAAACGTCAATTTTGCCGATAGTGAAGAATAAAAATGTAAAAGCGTCAAGTATCGTGGCGAAATGTCATGCTGAACAGAGCGACAGCGGAGTGAAGCATCTCGACCTAAGGAGTCGGACGTAATTATTAAATATCGTGGGAATAAATATAAATTAGTTGAATTAGAAAAGCCTGACAAAAATTGGGGAACTAAGCAATGGCGAACCGATGCTTGAGTGCGGCGGCGGCTTCAGCTAGCGCTTCTTGACCTTGATCTAGAACATTTGCCATGCCCACAAAGCCGTGAATTGTGCCATCATAGCGAGTCATTTTTACAGATACTCCGGCTTGTTGCAAGCGCATCCCATAAGCTTCTGCTTCATCTCGTAGAGGATCATATTCAGCGGTGATAATTAGCCCTGGGGGTAAGTGAGTCAAATTGTCTGCCAGGAGTGGTGAAGTGTGGGGATTTTGTCCGTCGGCTGCTGATGAGAGATAATGATGCCAAAACCAAACTAATAACTCTATGGTTAATAGGTAATCTTTGCCATTTTGCCGATGGGAGTCGGTGTCAAAACCGTACTGAGTCGCAGGATAGAATAACAGTTGATAGACTAGGGAGGGAAAGTTGCGATCGCGTGATATTAAGGCGACAACGGCGGCTAAGTTTCCCCCGGCGCTATCTCCGCCAACCGCAATACGTTCCGGATCACCTTGAAATGACGCCGCATTTTTAGCCACCCATTCTGTGGCGGTATACGCATCCTCTACGGCGGCGGGAAATTTATGTTCGGGTGCGAGACGGTAATCCACAGAAACGACAATACAACCGACTTGATTGGCTAACGTGCGACAAATACTATCCGCCGCCTCTAAGTTTCCGACAACCCAACCGCCACCGTGGAAAAATACCACAATAGGAAAGGGTGGGTTTCCGGCTGGTGTATAAATACGGATAGGAATGTCTATCTCAGAACTAGGAATGATACAATTTTTCACCGAGGCGACAGGTTCAGGTTTAGGGGAGAACTGATCTCCCATCGCTGCTTGTTCTCTCGCCTGTACGGGGTTCAGTTCATTGAGAGGAGGTAGTCCTAGTTCTTTAATTTGGTTTAATACTATCCGGGTTTGGGAATTAAGCGGCATAATTAATGACGAATGACGAATGACAAATGACAAATGACAAATGACAAATGACTTATAAACCAACAATCTGTATTACCTTAGGCACCCGTCCAGAGGCGATTAAACTAGCCCCGGTTATCCAACAGTTTCAAACCTGTGATCTGTTTAATACTCAGGTAATTTTGACGGGTCAGCATCGGGAAATGGTGGATCAGGTAATGCAGCTATTTAAACTAAAAGCTGACTGCAATTTAGAAATCATGCAAGTCAAGCAAACGCTGACAGATATTACCTGTCGAAGTTTGCGGGGATTGGAGGACTTATTTACCGAGATTAACCCGCAGTTGGTTATCGTACAAGGAGATACGACGACAGCATTTGCTGCTACTTTAGCAGCATTTTATCAAAAAATTCCTGTGGGTCATGTAGAAGCAGGGTTACGAACAGATGATTTGTTTAATCCTTATCCCGAAGAAGCCAATCGGCGGTTGATTTCTCAGTTAGCCCAACTGAATTTTGCACCAACAGCTAAGTCGGTGGAGAATCTGAAGACATCGGGGATTGTGGGCGAGATTCACCAGACGGGGAATACGGTGATTGATGCTTTACTGACAGTAGCAAAGCAGGAAACCCAATGTCCGGTTCCGGGATTAGATTGGAACAAGTATCGCGTTTTATTAGCTACGGTTCACCGTCGGGAAAACTGGGGTCAACCTCTAGAACATATTGCCCAAGCCTTTGTCCAACTTTTGGATATGTTTACGGATACGGCTTTACTCTTACCCCTCCATCGCAATCCTACAGTCAGAGAACCCCTGAAACAAATATTAGGCAATCATCCGCGAGTCTTTTTGAGTGAACCCTTAGATTATGGCAAATTAGTGGGCGCGATCGCACGCTGTTATTTGTTGCTGACGGATTCGGGTGGATTGCAGGAAGAAGCGCCCAGTTTAGGTAAACCGGTATTAGTTTTGCGCGAAACCACTGAACGAAAAGAAGCCATTACAGCAGGGACAGCGAAACTGGTGGGAACCAACCCCAGCCACATTGTCGCCGTAGCCAGTGAATTACTCCGGAATTCCAGGGCGTATCAGGATATGGCTACCGCCGTTAATCCCTTTGGTGATGGTTACGCCGCTCAACGGATTTTGGCAATTGTTAAACGTTATTTAGGGCTTGCTGAATAAGTATTGTCAGGCTAAACTTTTGGATTAGGGATTGAGAATTGGCAAAATTAAGGACTGTAGAAACATTGCAGGTAACGTCTGTTCCCTATCTCCCGGCACACAACGCCCGAAAATCCTGGGGATTGGCATCATTAATCCTTGGCGACTCTGAATTATTTTGTAAATAATCTTCTAACCAAGAACAACTGCGTCCAACTAAATCCGCTAAATCCAAATTCCACAGAATAACCGTCGTGTCTTGAGACGCTGATGCCAAAATCTTACCATCAGGACTGAAACTCACGCCAAACACGGCATCTTTATGACCGACAAAGGAATTAATTAAATGACCCGTGTGCCGACTCCACAGATTCACCGTTTTGTCATCACTCGCCGAGGCAATAAACTCCCCATCGGGACTAAATGTTACCCAATTAACTAATCCATTATGTCCCTTCAAAGAACGCAATAATTCACCCTCTCGATTCCATAAATTCACCGTTCTATCACTACTTGCTGAAGCAATCAACTCGCCATCGGGACTAAACGTTACCCAATTCACGGCATCCCTATGCCCCCTCAATGTTTTGATCAACCTGCCGTTACGACTCCAAAGTTTCACCGTTTTATCTTCAGAGGCTGATGCAATTAAAGACCCATCCGGACTAAATGTTACCCCCCACACTGTCCCCTGATGACCGATTAAAGTTTTATCCAATCTGCCATCAATTTGCCACAGTTTGACCGTTTGATCCGTGCTACTTGAGGCGAGTCGCTGACCATCGGGACTAAAATTAACACTGGTTACCCCATCTTGATGTCCTGACAAGGTTTTCTGCCAGGTTCCATCTTGATTCCAGAGTTTAATCGTGGTATCATCACTCCCTGTCGCTAGGGTCTTACCATTGTCAGAAAAACTGACACTATTGACCGGCTTTTGATGTGCCGCAATTGTTTTTAATAATTTGCCCTGGCGAGTCCAGAGTTTCACCGTATTATCCCAGCTAGCTGTAGCAATTCTCTCACCATTGGGGGAAAAACTGATACTGCTAATGGGTTGGCTATGTCCGGGAATTGGTTGCAACATTCCCCCCTCCACTTGCCAAAGTTTGATGGTATTATCGGCACTAGCAGACGCCAATATTTTGCCACTGGGACTGAATCCTAATCCGAGAATCGCCTTACCATGTCCCTGCAATGTGTCAATTAATCTGCCATCGGGATGCCATAGTTTAATGGTGTTATCCTCACTTCCAGAGGCTATTATCTGACCATCTGGACTATAGGCGACTGTAATTACAGCCTCTTGATGTCCGGATAGAGTGTTAAGTAATGTACCATCGGTTCGCCATAGTTTGATGGTTTTATCTGCACTAGCAGATAGGAGATATTCACCATCGGGACTAAAACTGATGTCGAGTACGGGTTGATTGTGGGCGGTTAAGGTTTTGAGTAACGTACCATCAGATTGCCACAGTTTAATCGTTTTATCACGACTGGCGGAAGCAATCAACTGACCATTGGCAGAAAAATTTACATCTAAAACCCAATGATTATGACCGGAAAGAGTCCTCAGCAGTGTCCCGTCGATATGCCAAAGTTTAATTGTATTATCCTCACTCGCCGAGACAATCCGTTGACCATCGGGACTAAAGCTGATACTGTGGACGCGATCGCGATGTCCGGTTAAGGTTCTTAATAATGTACCCTCTCGACTCCAGAGTTTAATTGTATTATCCTCACTAGCAGAAGCTAAGATTTGACCCTGGGGACTGAAGCGAACCGCATACACCCCCTCTTTATGTCCCAGCAAATCTTGTAGCAATTTCCCCTGCTGACTCCACAGTTTAATCGTTTTATCTTTAGACGCTGAAGCAATCAACTCACCATCGGGACTAAAACTAACGCTACTCACCCAATTACTATGTTCAGTTAAACGGTTGCGTTCTCTCACCCCATACACCACCTGTTGCAATGTAGAAATCACCCGCATCTTGGTTTCCTTTGTCACCCCCAGGGCTTGTTTTAATTCTTTGGCGGCTGATAAACTTTTTAGTAGGGCGTCAAATTTGCGGTTTGATGCGACTAAGGCTTCTGCTGAAGCATTCAAGGCAATTAATTGGGCGTTGGTTTCACTAAATACCGCTCGCCATACCAATCCTACCGCAATCACCGCCAGTGTCGCTAATGTCACGCCAACAATCCGGGCTTCTTGCAAACGGCGTCGTAGAACTTGATTTAATTTCTCCTCAGCTTGGTGTTGTTTCTCCACAGCAGCAGCATGTTTTTTCGTCGCCGCTGATAATTTAGACCGCAGGGTTTTTTCCCGAATCAGTTGTTGGATTTTATTTTGACTATCCTTATCTTTTTGACGCAGTTCTTCCAGTTCTTTTCGCAGAGTATTTTGTTCATTCTGACGAATAAATTCTACCAGGTAATCATGAACCAGTTGATAGCGATGGCTGGGGATTTCGGGGAGGAGGAAAACTAAGCCAGATTTCTCTAATATTTCTAAGATTAAATCTAGTTTCTGGATATCAAGATCCGATTCAATAACTAATTCGGCACGGGTTTTTAAGGGACGATTATTATTTTCATCGGTGAGGAGTTGCAAAACCAGCCAAGCCGCCTGTTCGTTTTCTACACCACAGTCTTTTAAGGCTTTTTCTAGGAAGCGTTCCGCCAGCTTTTCTACAGGACCCCGTTGTCGATATTGCGCCAGGGTGGTTATATTTTCTGCTTGCAACTGCGCCCCAACGACTTGCAATTCAATTGGACGGACTTCTCCCAGTTCTCGTGCTAAATCTCGGACTAATTCATCAATTAACGTGGATTCTAAGTAAAAATGAGCGCGTTCGGTTAGGCTTTGGATCACAGCCCGGGCGTCGGGAGGGGAAAAGTTGCCCAAAGGGTAGCGATTTTTTCGATCCAATATGTTATTTTCAATTACTTCTAGATCAAGTTTCTCAAATTCTAATAAGTAGTGTAAGAAGTCTTCCCGAATGGAAACAATAATTTTAACAAAGGACAGATCTAAACAGGTTTGGAAAAACTGATAAAATAAGCGGGTTTGCTGGGGAGAGGCATGTCCCAGAAAAAACTCTTCAAATTGGTCAAAGATTAATACTGTTAAGATATTACGATCGGCGTTATCGTGTAACTGGGCTTGTAACTGGTTGAGAATAAGTTCATCGGAACTATCGTCACCAATGGTTTGTGTGGCGGCAAATTGGTCAGATTGACGGGAGGTTAACCCAGACAGGGCGGTTCTCAAGTTTTTATTGAGTTCCTTAATCCAATCAGTATACACTTGCAGTACCACAGGTAACACTAAGCGATCGCCTAATGCTCTATGCTTGAGGGCAGGTACTAAGCCAGCGGAAACGATGGAACTCTTCCCGACTCCAGAGGGTCCATGAATCACCGTCAATTGGCAATCCGCACGGCTTAAACGTTCAATTAAACGCTGCACATCCTGTTGACGTCCGGATGCGGCAATTTCTTGGGCAACAATTTCTTGCTGTTCGACTGGGGTTAAGGTAGGATTAGTTACGGCTCGTCGAGGCTGGAGACGAGCCGCACCAATGAAGGCACGAAATCCATAGAGTTGTTCTACTGCCCCTTGTTCTTGCTTGATCTCAAAGGCTTCTAAGTAACGCTGTTGCTCAAAGTACAGCCGCCGCAAGCTTTCCAAAAGATATAGGTAACGCTGGGGTTCGTAATGATAATCGCTTTTGGCAATGGCATCGGGCAAATCTTGACTTGCCCGGTTTAGATGGTGGGTGGCTTCAGTTGATTGATGCAACTGATGATAGGATTTGACTAGGATGAGTTGATAGAGTTGGGTTAATAAATAGGGATGTAAGCCTTGATAATCTTGGGGTTGATTGGGGACAGATGCTAACTGGGAGAGGGCTTGCTGCGCCCAGTGATTGGCATCTCTCCACCGCCGTTTGACTAAGGCGACTTCTGCTAAAAAGCCATAATCTTGCGCTAGTTGGATAGGGGAACCGTAGCGTTGGTGTACCTGTAAGCATTGTTTGGCTACCTGTTGGAGGGAGTCCCATCCTTCTAAATGTTGCAACACTTCCGCCTGTTGGGTAATAAACTGCGCCACCAAATCCGGACGTTCCGCCCACTCAAACGCTTCAACCGCTTGCTGAAGATAGGGCCACGCTTCTTCCCAGTTGCGGTGTCGTTGCGCCCGATGTAAGTCAGCATTACGGCAATAACATAAGCCTAAATGAAATAGGAGGACGCCTTGACGTTCTAAATTATTGGTAATGCGCCAATACCGCAGGCTTTTTTGGTAACGGATAACTGCTGCATCAATATGATCATTGGCATAATCATATTGACCTAATACAAATTGCAGACTCGCTTCTAGTTCTGGGGTAATCGTTTCTTGGCGCTGTTGTAAGTCATGGAGGGCGCAATCGAGTTCGGCGCGGGAACGGCATCCTGTGGCTAAATTAAGATTGGCATGGTGGGTACAAATACGCCAGGGGGCATATCGCCCTGGAGTTCCTTTTAATACGGTTCTAAATAGGGAGTCTGCTTTGTGTTGCAGCAAATCGAGTAGTTCATCGGTGGCAATTTCAAACTTAATCGGAGTTGCTGCCCAACTGCTAAAATCGGGAGCAGAGCGAACGAGTTTGTGCAATACTTCGTCATTCACCCACAAGACTAAGGGGAAGGGTAAGCGTTTGCGAAATTCATCCCGCACTTGATTGGTGGAGGTGAGTAAGTCCTTTAGCGCTTCGACGGATTCGAGCCCGAGGATGATTAAGGCGGGAGGAGTGTTGAGTTCCACTGGAAGACGTTCCACCGGAACGTCTCTACAATCTTCCCGTCTTCCTGATTCCTCTATTGGGGCGGGTTTAGTTAAGTTATCTGTTGTTTCCGACAGGTTATCGGTAAAACCCCTCCCTACAACCCTGTTCCCAGACGCGCCCTGCTGATTCATCCCCACATAATTTTGAATTGTGGTGTAAAGGGTGGTGACGGATTCGGGAAGAACTAATTGCTGAATTTGGTATCGACCTTGAGCTCGTTCGTGCAGTTGGTGTAAGATACGTTTCTGTAAAAGCTTGTAATTACAGCGCACCAAGACGAGAGAGAACTCTCCCTGAGAAAATGCGATCGCGCGATCGAGGGCGTTCAATGAACTCTGGTTATAGTCGGTAACATTTTCCGGTTGTTTGGTTTCAATCATTGGCAAACGTGGTTCGGGGTTCGTCCAGCATGGGATTGATGGCAACTGGACGACAGGGTAAAACAGCAGTGAACTTGACTTTCTTCTTCTAGTGTGATACATCACGACCGGAACCAACAACGTCCGCTCTGATTGGTTATCTCAATATTTGATACCTTGGCTTTATAGTATTGAGGGTTGAGGCGCGATAAGGTTCCTTTGCTCAGGGTTGATGGTACACCCATCCTAGTGGCGCACACTAACCATCTGAGGGCGCAAGTAAAACCCGAATTAGTAAGGTGCGATCGCGCGTAGTTCCGAGTTTGTAGCTTGTAGTAAGGGCTTTAGCCCTAAAAACTTAGGTCGAAGAGAATTAACACCACTCGACCAGCTCACGTCTGCCTACTGGATTATAAACCTTAATGATTGGGATCAGGGCGGGTTTATTGAATTAAGGAGTTTCTCGCCACAGTTAACGTTAAAACCCGCCCCTACAAGTCAATTGGTTTTCTCGGTATCTGG